>JACCSN010000446.1 GCA_013812985.1 Hyphomicrobiales bacterium
GGAACTCGCGCTTATCGAAGAGAGCGGGAACCGCGCTTTTCCGCCACGGCTTCCGGAGCAGCCGTTCTTCTATCCCGTCTGCTCCGAGGAATACGCGGCCAAGATCGCTCGCGATTGGAACGTGCCGTCCAGCGGCTCGGGACATGTCGTCCGGTTTGAAGTTTTGCAGGAGTTCCTCAGCTCTTATCCAGTTCAGGAGGCGGGCGGAAAGCGTCATCGAGAATACTGGATTCCAGCCGGTGACTTGCCCGAGTTAAACGACGCAATCGTCGGGCGAATCGATCTGATACGTTCATTCTCGGCGAATGAGAGTACCTCGAAGTAGTCTCATCGGCATGTCGGTGCGGCCGAACGTATGCTGGCGCCGACCGCGCGCCTGATCGCATTGGAACAAGCACGGTGGGAGAGGGTTCTTTGAGGCCAGCCAGGCGCGATGCCAAACGTTCGATGTGATGGACGACGAAGCCAATCTTGAAACCGATTCGGAACTCGGCGCGATCGTCAACCCGGTCGAAGCTGCCGAAAGCGCCGGGCTCGATTATGTATCCGACGAGGAGCCTGGGATCCGCCGCCGGCGGGCAGGGAAGGGCTTCGCTTATCAGGGCTTAGACGGGAAGGTCGTTCGCGACCCAAAAATCCTGGCGCGCATCCGCAAGCTCGCCATCCCGCCAGCTTACGCGGATGTCTGGATCTGCCCGACGGATACCGGCCATATCCAGGCGACCGGCCGGGACGCCAAGGGCCGCAAGCAATACCGCTACCATCCGCGCTGGCGGGAGGTGCGCGACAGCACGAAATTCGAGCACATGCTGGATTTCGCCAAAGTGTTGCCGGCGATCCGCGCCCGCATCGACGCCGACATGGCCCGCCGCGGCCTGCCGCGCGAAAAGGTGCTCGCCACCGTCGTCCATCTCCTGGAGAACACCCTGATCCGCGTCGGCAACCTCGATTACGCCAAGCAGAACAAGAGCTACGGCCTGACGACTTTGCGCGACAAGCATGTCGATGTGGACGGGGCCAAGCTCCGCTTCGTCTTCAAGGGCAAGAGCGGCAAGAGCTGGAACCTGCAGGTGAAGGATCGCCGGATCGCCCGCATCGTGAAGGCGTGCCAGGATGTGCCGGGCCAGCATCTCTTCCAGTATGTCGACGAAAACGGCGAACGGCAGCGCGTCGCCTCCACCGACGTGAACAGCTATCTTCGCGAGATCTCCGGCCGCGATATCACGGCCAAGGATTTCCGCACCTGGGCCGGCACGGTGCTGGCGGCGATCGCGCTCCAGGAATTCGAGCTGTTCGACACCAACGCCAAAGCCAAGAAGAATGTGCGCGCGGCCATCGAGAAGGTCTCGGCGCGGCTCGGCAACACGCCAACGATCTGCCGAAAATGCTACATCCATCCAGAGGTGCTGAATTGCTATCTCGAAGGCGCGCTCCTGGAAGGCATCCAGCAGGAGGTGGAGGCGGAGCTCAGGGACGAGCTCGCCAGCCTCAAGCCGGAAGAAGCCGCCGTCCTGACGCTCCTGCAGCGGCGGCTTGCCGAGAACTCGCCTGCCGAGAAGCTCTCGACCAGAGGGCAATTCGAGGCTTCAGCCGCCCTCTTGCAGGAAACTGGCTAGATCGGCGCGGTGTGGCGGGTCGGCCCCGACCCTCCCGCAGGTCACGGCGGCGACCGCCAGCGCGAAATCGAGGATCTCCGCGAGAACGCCGTCGGTCAGCCGATCGAGCTTGGCGATGTCGAGACCGTCCCGGTCATGCAAGGCGGCGAGCAGCCCGGCCATGAAGGAGTCGCCGGCTCCGACCGTATCCGCGACGGTGATCGCCAGGGCCGGCCGCGACAGGGTAGCATTGCGACTGTAGAGCGTAGCTCCTTCGCCCCCCCGCGTCACGAGCACCAGCCGCGCTTCGTTCGCCAGCCATTGGGCGGCCAGCTCGCCTGGGTTTCCGCCGGGCGCCACCCAGTCGAGGTCGGCGTCGCTTACCTTGATGAGGTGCGCCTTGTGGAAGA
>JACCSN010000458.1 GCA_013812985.1 Hyphomicrobiales bacterium
CTAGCCCGCCCAAGCAAACTATTAAGACTGTGAAAGAGTAAGCCCGCAAATGTGCAAGGCCGCCACCGCGGCATTGCGGCATTTCAGACGGGAGCCAGGAGTCTAGCGGACGCTCCTGTGCGGCCAGCCGTTCCGTCGGCGGAAATCCCGCTTTCGCGAAATGATTTCCATTTATCGCTATCGCGGCTCCTGCTCGGCTGAACCCAAGGTGTTTAGCAAGCGTGAGACCGTGCATGCCCGAGGCTACGCAGCCGTTTGCGTGTGGCCGGTCAGAGGACGCTGGCGTTCTTTATATCGACCACGATTGCATGACCGTGTGCCACCTGCCGCCCGGCATCGAGCAAGTGGAACAAGATCGAGCATCGCCTCTTCTCGTTCATCACGGGCAACTGGCGCGGCAAACCGCTCGTCAGCCATCAGGTCATCGTGCAGCTTATCGCCGCCACCACGACCAAGGCCGGCTTGAAAGTCCGCTGTGAACCTCGACCCAAACTCCTATCCACCCGGAATCAAGGTCTCCGACGCCGAACTGCAAGCTGTCAACCTCAGGCGCCATGACTTCCACGGCGAATGGAACTACACCCTCAGCCCAAACCCGCCCGCTCCGAAGCGATAGCTCTCGGACGGACCCTAAGTAGCACGTCCTGAAGTGGTCCGGCTAAAGCACCAAGGCAAATTACCTCATCCTCTTACGGCGTGCAGCGGCCCGAAACCACCTGGGCGGCTTCGATCAGCCGTAAGAACTCGTGGCGGCTCCGGTCTTGTAGCATCTGCAGATAGGTCATGGAGGCGAGGTCGTCGTCGGTGTCGTCCAGCGCCTTGGAAAACAAATCCTCCTCCTGCGGCCAGCAGCTCGCCCATACCGCTTCGACGACCTCCGCGGTCGGGGCGCAGCTTTCGCCGCCGCGCCGCGCCGCCTCGGCCTCGTAGCAGGCGACCGCGGCCCCCACCGCTGCCGCGGTCTCCGGCTGCATCCAGGTGGGTTGCTCGACGCGCGGATCGGCCGGCCAGGGCCACCAAGCCTTGTCGGCCGAAGAGGAACGGTACGGCGGCACCGGACGCCGCGGCGGCGATCCAGCCCATCAGCCACCACGGCAAGAGTTTCAGCTTCCAAGCCACGCCGGCATGGTGGCGCGGCCGGCCGGGCGTTTCAAGCACCCGCACGGTGAGGCAACCGGCCGAAATATTGTGCAGGAAGGAAAAAAACTCGCGCCTGGCCATCGGACGATTAAGTCGGCTCAATGCCCAAACACTTCTTGACGCAGCTGAGCTTTCGGATGCTTGCTCTCGGGTACAGGCTACCGGCGCGGGAGGGCTGGCTCATGGGCAGGAACATTCGGATCGCTTCTATGGGGCTCGGCCTGGCGGTGCTCGGGCTCGCCACTCCGGCGGCGGCGGACGTCGACGCGCTGCGGGCCTTCGTCGCCCGCAAGGCGGGGGTGGTCGAGCTCCTGCACAACAAGGCGGAGAAGGCGCTCGTGACGGCGGCCCAGGACGCGACCTTCCGCGAATATTTCGAGGCGAGCTCCGACGCGGAGCGGCTGCGGCTCCGCGAGCGGATCGACCATATCGGGCTTGCCGTGCAGAAGCAGTTCGCGGTGGAGGAGATGTGCCTGATCGATGAGACCGGGACGGAGATCTCTCGCATCGTCGGTAGCGAGATCGCTTATAACCTCTCCACCGAGGAGGCGAGCGCCGCTTTCTTCGCCCCGTCCTTCGCGGCGGAGCCGAAGAGCGTCCATCTCTCGACGATCTATTTGTCGCCGGACGCGCATCGCTGGGTCACTGCCTACGCGACGCCGATCCTCGCCCAGGGCGAGAAGAAGGCCATCCTGCACTACGAGCATGGGCTGGATTTCTATGAGAAGACGCTGAATTCCGGCATTGCCGTCGAGTCCGAGCGCGTCCTGCAGACGGTCACCGGCGACGGCTTTGTGATCTTCGACAGCCAAAAGGAGATTGGCATCGAGCAGAAGGGCGAAAGCGAGGATCCCGCCGATTACTTTGAGGCCTTCTCGCTGGGCGGGCTGTCGCTGCAGGCGCTGAAAGACGAGATCGGTGGCGGTGACGAGGGTGCCGGTACGGTGACCGACCCGGAAGGCAAGCGCATCGACGTTGCGTTTAAGACGCTCGGCGACTGGACGCTGGTCGCCTCCGAGCCGGGCAAAGACGAGCCTTCGTAGCCGAAAAAAATGCGGATCGGGCTTCGCGGCAAGACGATCGCGCTGATCCTCGTCTGCGCGCTGCTGCCGCTCACGCTGGTCGCGGTCGGCTCCTATTACTCGGCGCAGAGGGCGCTCCGTGACTTCATCTCCGCCGATTTGGCGCAGGTGACGCGGCAGAACATGGACCAGCTCAACGCGTTCCTCGCCGGCGCGCTGAGCGATTTGCAGACGTGGAGCGGCCTGCAGTCGATGCAGGAGATCCTCATCGACGACCAGGGCGGCGAGATCCAGGCCGAGCTGGAGGAGCTGCGGCGGCAATATTCGCATTTCGGCGAGTTGCTGGCGATCAACGCCGACGGAACGGTGCTGGCCGCGACCCGGCCAGAAAACCGCGGCAAGGACCTGTCCGGCACGCCAGCCCTCGATGCTGTCGAAGCCGACAAGGTGGTGCAGACCAAGGTCCGGCCGAGCGACCTGATCGGCGGCGACGCGCTGACCCTCGCGCTGCCGGTCCATGCCGATTACGATCCGACGCTGGCGATCGGGGCGCTCGTCGGCGTGCTCGACTGGGCGGAGGTCCAGGAGCGGCTCGCCACGGCCGCGATCGCCGGCTCGCCGCAGGACGGCGAGCACGTCATGGTGCTCCTCGGCGGCGAGGGCAACGTGCTCTACGCGACGGCGACGCCGGCAATGAAATCCTCGGGGCTGGTCGCGCAGCTTGCCGGCCGCGCCGAGGGCGGGGTGGAGCGGATGGAGATAGGCCGCCAGGCCTATCTCCACAGCAGCTACCGAATGCCGGCGGAGTTCGAATTCGCCGGCCAGGAGTGGACGCTGCATGCGGCGGTCTCGGAGGCGGCGGGGTTTGCCAGCATTGCGGAGCTGAAGAACCAGGTGTTGGCGCGCTCGGCGGTAGTCTTTTTCGCGGCGATCGGCCTGGGCTTCCTGGTGGCGAGCGCGCTGGTGCGGCCGATCGCCTCGATGATCTTTGTCATGCGCCAGCTCGCCGAGGGCAACCACCAGGTCGCCATCCCGGCGCTCGGCCGCAGCGACGAGCTCGGCCAGATGGCGGCGGCGATGAGCGTCTTCAAGGAGACCGCCGCGGCGCGCGCGCGCCAGCAGGAGGAGCTGCGCTTCGCCAAGGAGCAGGCGGAGAACGCCAACGCGGTGAAGTCCGAGTTTTTGGCCAATATGAGCCACGAGCTGCGCACGCCGCTGAACGCCATCATCGGCTACAGCGAGATGCTCCTGGAAGAGGCGGAGGAGATCGGCCAGCAGGAATTCGTGCCGGACCTCGGCAAGATCCGCACCGCCGGGCGGCATCTCCTCGGCCTAATCAACGACATCCTCGACCTCTCCAAAATCGAGGCGGGCAAGATGGACGTGCACGTCGAGCCGGTCGACGTGGCCGAGCTCGTCGCCCAGGTGCGGTCGACGATCGCGCCCCTCATCGCCAAGAACAGCAACGTGCTGAAGGTCGAGGTGGAGCCCGGCATCGGCATCATGCAGTCCGACCAGACGAAGCTCCGGCAAAACCTGTTCAACCTGCTGAGCAACGCCTCGAAGTTCACCAAGGACGGCATCATCACGCTCGGCGTGCGCTGCCTGGAAGCGCGAGAAGGAGCTGAGTGGATCGAGTTCCGCGTTGCCGACACCGGCATCGGCATGACGCCGGAGCAGAAGGGGCGGCTCTTCCAGGCCTTCACCCAAGCCGATTCCGCCACCGCAAAGACCTACGGCGGCACGGGACTCGGCCTGGCCATCACCAAGCATTTCGTCCGCATGCTGGGCGGCGACGTGAAGGTGGAATCGGAGTTCGGCAAGGGCTCGACCTTCATCATCGCGCTGCCGCGCCTTGCGCCGCAGGCGGCGGCGGAGGCGCCCGGGCCAGCGGCGCATTCGCCCGACGTGAGCGGCACGGTGCTGGTGATCGACGACGAGCGGAAATCGCGCGACGTGCTCGGCAGCGCGCTGATCGGCGAGGGCTACCGCGTCGTCACCGCGGCCGGCGGCCGCGACGGCCTCAGGCTGGCGCGCGAGGAGAAGCCCGACGCCATCATCCTCGACGTCATCATGCCCGATCTCGACGGCTGGACGGTGCTCCGCTCGCTGAAGACCGACGTGGAGCTTTGTCACATCCCGGTCATCCTGGTCACCGTTCTCGGCGACCGCGACATGGGCGTGGCGCTCGGCGCGGCGGAGCATCTGACCAAGCCAGTCGATCCGCAGGCCATGCTGCGCGTGCTGTCGCGCGTGCGCCGCCTCGACGGAGCGACCGACGTGCTCATCGTCGATGATGATCAGGTGACGCGTGACGTGCTGCGGCGCGTTTTGAACCGCGAGGGCTGGACGGTGCGCGAGGCGAGCAACGGCGCGGAGGGCCTGGAGCAGCTGGCGCGCTCTCCGCCGGCCGTTGTCCTCCTCGATCTGATGATGCCCGAGATGAACGGCTTCGAGATGCTGCGCGCGCTGCGTCAGGACCACGCGAGGCGCGACATCCCGGTGGTTATCATCACCTCGAAGGACCTTAGCCGCGAGGAGCTCGACTTCTTACGCGGCAGTGCGCTCGACGTGTTCCAGAAGGGGGCGTATGGCCGCGCCGAGCTCGTTGCGGCGCTGCGCTCTATGGTCGAGGCGTCGCGGCTCGCGCCTTCGGCGGTTTCGGTCTCATGAGCTGGCGTGGCGGAATCGTTGCGCAAGGTGCGGAGCAGGCGTGATGGCGAGGATCCTTTTGGTCGAAGACAATGAGATGAACCGAGACATGCTGTCGCGCCGCCTCACTCGGCAGGGTCACGAGGTGCTGATTGCCATGGACGGCGCGGCGGCGATCACCACGACGTCGGCGGAGCGGCCGGACATCATCTTGATGGACATGAGCCTGCCGGTGCTCGATGGCTGGGAGGCGACACGCCAGCTCAAGGCAAATCCGGCGACGCAAGGCATTCCGGTGCTGGCGCTGACCGCCCATGCCATGGCCGCCGACAAGGACAAGGCGATCGCCGCCGGCTGCGACGACTACGACACCAAGCCGATCGAGCTGCCGCGGCTGCTGGAAAAGATCAGCGAGCTTCTGCGCAAGAGCGCGGCCTAGCCGCCCGCCGGGCCGGGAGCGCATGCACGGCAACCCTGCCGACGGGGATTTCGAGCGGCGCGCGCGTCTCGCGGTGATCTGGCAGGACCTTGTCACCCCGGTCCGGGCGATCGTCGGGTATCAGGAGATCATCGTCGAGCAGGGCGAGCGGCTAGACCTCGGCGAGCTCGCGCCCTACGCCGACAAGGTGCTGGTCGCGGCCAATGCCCTCAGCGATCTCGTGGACGCGCTCCGCGACCCCTCCTTCGACCTGCAGGCGGACGCGGCGGACGATCTCGGCGGCGCCCAGGCAAAGCTTCGCCACGACCTGAGGACGCCGCTCAACGCCATCATCGGCTACAGCGAAATGATGGTGGAGGACCTCGATGTCGCGCCGGCGGCCGAAGTGCTGCGCCAAGACCTGGACACGCTGCTCGGCGAAGCCCGCCAATTGCTTCAGCGCATCGACGCCATCGTCGATCTCAGCCGCGCCGACGCGTCCGTGGCGCGGAAGGACGCGGAGGAGGACGTCGTCGCCGGGAGGCTGGTCGCGGGGCTGCTGCGGACGCTGCGGCCGAGCGGGGCGCCGGCCAAACCGGTCGAGGTCGGGCGCATCCTCGTCGTCGACGACAATGCGTCGAACCGCGACCTGCTGTGCCGCCGCCTGGTGCATGAGGGCCATGAAGTGACCACGGCGGAATCGGGGAGAGAGGCCCTAAGTATACTGGCGGAGCAGGAGTTCGATCTCATCCTCCTCGACCTCATGATGCCGGATATGAACGGCATCGAGGTGCTGGAGCGGCTCAAGGCCGACGTGGGGTGGTTCAACATCCCCGTCATCATGATCTCTGGCCTGAGCGAGACCGATGCGGTCATCCGCTGTATTGAGGCGGGGGCAGAGGATTATCTGTCAAAACCGTTCAATCTCGTGCTGCTGCGCGCACGCATCAATGCCTGCCTGGAACGCAATCGCTGGCGCGAGCGCGAGCGGGCCTATCTGGCCAGCCTGCGGGCCGAGAAGGAGCGATCGGAAAGCCTGCTGCGCAACATCCTGCCCGCTCCTGTGGTCGTGCGGCTGAACAGCGGCGAGCGGGTCATCGCCGATCGCTTCGACAGCGTCACCATCCTGTTTGCCGACATCGTCGGCTTCACACCCGCCGCGGCGATGATGACGCCGGCCAGCCTGGTTGACATGCTGGACCGGGTCTTTTCGGAGTTCGATGCGCTCGCGCTCGGGCTGGGCGTGGAGAAGATTAAGACGATCGGCGACGCCTATATGGCCGCCACGGGGCTGCCGGAGCCGCGGCCTGACCACGCCGAGGCGATGGCCGAGTTCGCCACAGGCATCCTCCGGATTCTCTCCCGCTTCAACGAAGGGGATGGGGACCCGCTGCAGATCCGCATCGGAATCCATAGCGGCCCGGTCGTCGCCGGCATCATCGGGCGGCACAAATTCATCTACGACGTCTGGGGAGATACGGTGAACATCGCCAGCCGGCTCGAATCGCAGGGCCTGCCCAATCGCATTCAAGTGTCGCAGCCGGTCGAGCTTGCGCTCCGCGGCCGCTACGAATTCCAGCCCCGCGGCACGATTTCCCTCAAAGGGAAAGGACAGATTGCGACGTTTTTCCTAATGACGGCGTAGCTTTGCGAAGCTCGGCACGTCACCCCGGCATTTAGCCTCGGGAGCGCATGCCCAGGCAATTGCGCGAAAAGGATAGAACCAAAGCGGAGATGGGCTAATCGGGGTGATTGGCCGCCGGTGTGCCGGTGACGGCATGTCGAGTGTCCTCCACAACGGGAGCGGGTCGAACGATCCGCATCGGGCAACCACCGTGGAGGACGGTCATGAAGCACTATGCCGGTCTGGATGTGTCGTTGAGGGAGACCTCGATCTGCGT
>JACCSN010000480.1 GCA_013812985.1 Hyphomicrobiales bacterium
CGTCTGGTTCTGCTCGGACTCTGTCTGGTTGGTGTTCTCGTTCTGAGTGTCGTTCTGGTTCTGGGATTCGTTCTGCTGCTGTTGCTGCTGGCGCTGACGTTCTTGCCGGCGACGCTGCTGTGGCGTTAGCTCCCCGGCCCCCTGTTCGGCGCCGACATCGGCCGGAGCTTCCTCAGCGGCGGGCGCGGCCTGCTCTTGCTGCTGGCGCTGGCGGATGCGCTCCTGCCTGCGGCGCTGCGCTGGCGTGAGCTCTTCGGTTGCGGCCGGGGTTTCCTCGGCGGCGGCTGGAGCCTCCTCGGCGGCCGGCGCCTGCTCTTGCTGCTGGCGCTGGCGGATGCGCTCCTGCCTGCGGCGCTGCTGCGGGGTAAGCTCTTCAGTTGCGGCCGGGGCCTCCTCGGCGGCGGCTGGGGCCTGCTCGGCGGCCGGCACCTGCTGTTGCTGCTGGCGCGCGCGGATGCGCTCCTGCCTCCGGCGCTGCGCTGGCGTGAGTTCTTCGGTTGCGGCCGGAGCTTCCTCAGCTGCGGCTGGGGCCTGCTCGGCGGCCGGCGCCTGCTGTTGCTGCTGCTGACGCGCGCGCTGCCGCTCCTGCCTGCGGCGCTGCTGCGGTGTGAGCGCCTCGTCTTCGGCCGCCGGCGCGCACTCCGCGCCCGGCGGGCACTCCTGTTCGGCCTGCGCCACCACAATCTCTGCAGGCGAGGCGGCATTCGAGTCGAACGCTAGAGCGGGATAGCTGATCGCGAACGGGAAGACCGCTCCTGCGAGCAAGAAAGTGCGGATTTTCATGAATCGGTTCCTACTGACCAAGCCCCCTCGGTCGACGCGAGAAACGACCCTCGACCGAAATTGTTCCGGCTTCAGGGCGCGGCGCGGGCGGCAATGTGGCCGGGAATCGGAATATGAGCGGGAATCGTGAGCAGCCGCGTCTCCCGCGTGACCGGGCGAAATCCCAGCCGTTGGTAGAGCGGCAGCGCAGCCGCGTGATCGAGCGTGCAGGTGTTGACCGTTAACTCCTTGGCGCCGCGGGAGAAGGCTTCCTGCACGGCGGATCCTAAAAGCCACGGGCCGATCTTTTGGCTCGTCCATTCCGGCAAGAGGCCGAAATAGACGAGGTTGGTGCGCTCGCTCCGCGAGAAATCGAGCTCGTAATAGCCGGCCGGTGCCCCATTGGCGTAGAGCACGAAGATGTCCACCCCTTCCCGGTGCACCTTGGCGGCAAGCGCGGCGTCATCGAGGAGCAGCCGCTCGAACCACAGCCAATTCACCCCGACGGCGTGGTAAAGGTAGCGGTAATAATGGAGCGGGATGCCATCGACCTTCATGAGCGCCAGGTGGGAACCGGCCGGCATGGGCGGCGGCGCGTGCGGCGGTTCCTTCGCGACCAGGTAGGTCACAACGGTTTCGACAAGCCTGGCGCTCATGCGTGGCCGTTTGCGATGGGAGAATCCGGCCGTGACGCCCATTCGGCCCATGACCCGTCGTAAAGCTGCGTGTCTTTCTTGCCGAGCGTCGCCAGCGCAAACATGAGCACGGCCGCGGTCACCCCTGAGCCGCAGGTGGTCACCACGGGACGCGAAAGATCGATGCCGGCTGCGCGGAACGCCTGCTTGATCTCGGCTGAAGCGACGAGCCGTCCGGAGCTGTCCACCAGCCGATCGAAAGGCAGGCTGCGAGCGCCTGGAATATGGCCGGATGGGAGGCCGGGACGCGGCTCCGGAGCCTCGCCGCGAAAGCGGGCCGCCGACCGCGCGTCGACCACGGCCGCGGCGCTCTCCTGCAAGATTACGTCGACCGCGGAAATGTCGGCGACCGCATGCCGGTTGAGCCGAGCGTTGAACCTGCCCGGCGCCGGTTCCGTCTCGCCGCTCTCCAGAGGGAAACCGGCGTGCTTCCACGCGGGCAGGCCGCCGTCAAGCACGCTGACCTTCATTGCCCCGAAGACGCGCAACGTCCACCAGACGCGCGGCGCGGAGAACAGCCCCGCGCCGTCATAAACGACGATCG
>JACCSN010000512.1 GCA_013812985.1 Hyphomicrobiales bacterium
AAGCGCCTCCTGATTAAGCATCTTCAAAATGGGCTTGGGTAGGCGGCTGCACGTGTCGAGCGATGACATCCCAGAATCCTGAGCATGAACGGCGACAGCTACCGCCTCAGGCAGTCCGCCGGCCGCCGCCCCGCCCAACCCATCACTGGCCTGCTTTTGAGCCGCCACGATGGCCTGGAATCCGACCGCCGTTGACACCATGCGGTCGACGCGCAGAACCGCGACGAAGGGGCGGATCGTCAGGACCGCGATGACTAGGGTGGTCAAATTGGCGACGCCGAGCGCGGCGAGGAACCCGTAGGCGACATCCGGGCTGTCCCTGAGAAAGAGCGGGCCAGGTTGCAGGCCGTAAAGGGTGAGCGCGCCCAGCATGACCGCGGTCGATGCGTCGCCGGGAATGCCGAGGGTCAGCATGGGGACGACGGCCCCGCTGGTCACGGCATTGTTGGCGGCCTCCGGAGCCGCGACACCTTCCGGCGCGCCCCACTTGGAGCCCTCTGCGTGCTACCACTTGCGGGTACCCGCATCATGTGAGCGCGTGCTCTGAGAAGTCCCCTGCTGTTCGCCTCGCCACCTTCAGGAACTGCTGCACAACGGCTGAGGGCTCGCCACGACGTGAGGCGAGGCTGAGGATGGCTTTCGGCTGAACAGGGCCCATCAGGCGCCGGTAGACCACACCGTCCATGGTCATTCGCTGCATGGAAGCGGGAATGAGCGCGATCCCAAGCCCGGCAGCAATCAGGCCGAGAGTTGATGTGATCCGAGGCGCGAGCTGCCCCACGCGAGGACTAAAGCCAGCAGCGTGGCACCCGGCAATGGTTCTGTCGTAAATGCCGGAACCCGGAGGTCCGTAGAGAATGAAGGTCTCCGATGCGAGGCTCCTCAGCGGTAACGCAGTGTCATCCTCACCCTCAGCAGCCAACGCGTGTCCGCATGGCAGCGCAACTACCATGAGCTCGTCCAGCAACGGTGTCACAACGAGCCCGGCGGGGTCTGGCACAGCGTTTCTAATAAAGGCGACGTCCATCCGCTCGCCTCGCAGGCGCTCAAGGAGCCCATCGCTGAGGGACTCCTCCAAGGTGAGGAACACGAGGGGAAAGGTCTCCCTGAACGCCCGTACTGCCCGCGGTACCAGAGGGTGGAAAGGAGCTGTCGGTGTCATCCCGACGCAAATGCGGCCTTGCTCCCCACGCGCTGTGCGCCGAGCTGTTTCCAGAGCGCGGTCGAGATGGGCGAGCACGGCGCGGGCATCCTCAAGCAGCGCACGGCCAGCTTCCGTGAGCGCGACACCTCGGGGCTTGCGAAGAAAGAGCTGCACATCGAGCTCTCGCTCCAGGGCCCTGATCTGCTGACTGAGCGGCGGCTGCTGCATCCCAAGCCGCTCGGCCGCTCGAGTAATGTTGCCCTCCTCCGCAACGGCGATGAAGTACCGAAGGTGCCTTAGATCCATGCCATATCCAAACGATATGAGTTTTGCGGTTCCGATATAATAGCTCCTCATCTCGGTAGCAGCTATCCAGTGCTCGTCGCTTCGACAGACGACGGAGACCACCATGAAGCTTGCTCGCCGAGAGTTCCTGCGCCTTGCCGCAGCTGGAGTCGTCCTCCCCTTCACCTCGCACATTGCGAAGGCGCAGGCTTACCCCACCGGGCCCGTGCGCATCCTTGTTGGGTTCCCCGCAGGCGGACCCGTGGACATCGCGGCACGGGTGATCAGTCCATGGTTGTCGGAACGACTTGGTCAGCCTTTTGTGGTCGAGAACCTGCCAGGTGAGAGCGGTAATCTCGCCACTAAGGCTGTCGTGAACGCGCCGCCGGACGGGTCCACGCTCCTGCTGTGCGGTCCAGTGAATACAATCAACACCACGCTTTTCCAGAACCTCGACTTCGACTTCACACGAGACATCGCGCCGGTAGCGGGTATCTCGCGTGTGCCTCTGGTCGCCGAGGTCAACCCGACGGTCAAGGCCCGCACCGTCCCCGAGTTCCTGGCCCTCGCCAGGGCTCAACCAGGTCAGATTAAAGTGGCCTATGCTGGCCGGGGCACGCCACAGCACATCGGCATTGAACTCTTCAAAATGATGGCAGGCGTCGATCTCACGCTGGTGCCCTATCTCGGCTCAGCTCCGGCCCTGGCTGACCTGCTCAGCGGGGAGGTCCATGCAATGTTCGATCCAATACCCTCGTCCATTGCTCACATCAGAAGCGGCAGGCTTATCCCGCTTGCGGTGACAAGCCTAACCCGCTCGGAAGCGCTGCCAAACGTCCCAGCGATGAACGACTTTGTTCCAGGCTACGAAGCCGGATCCTGGTTTGGCATCGGCGCTCCCAAGAACACGCCTGACAGTGTCATCAGTAGGCTCAATGAGGAGGTCAACGCGGGGCTTGGTGACCCCAAGATCAAGGCGCGCTTAGCAGAGCTAGGCGCAACCGCGATCCCTCAGTCGCCCACTGACTTTGGCTCGTTTATCGCCAGCGAGACGGAGCGGTTCGCGAAGGTGATCCGCACAGCAAAGATTACGGCAGGGTAGCAGGACCCCTCGCTCGGCGTCCCGCCCGGCCATTCTACGCTGGAAAGCTTGGCAACCGCTCGAACCCAGGACATGCGGCTTCTCTCGGCCGCGGAATGCAGGGAGCCGACCGGTTCGCAGCCAATCTCCTGCCGATAGTGCGTGCGATCCAGGAGTCCGGTGCCACTACTCTCGCCGCCATAACTCAGGCGCTGAACGCCCGTGGGATACGCTCGGCTCGCGGTGGCCGCTGGCATGTCTCCACTGTCGGGAACGTCGTTCTGCGGTGCCTAGAAGCGGCACGTCCTGGTCGACACGCAGGGCTTGCTGATGCAGGCCATCGTCCATGCGCCCAGGCGGGACCACCCTCTGGCGAAACCACTTGCTTCCGCCCTCCCCGCCTGCGGATCGCCAACGGCACGAAGACCGTGACGGTGCGCCGGTCCGGGCTGAGTTCCGCCTCCATTATGCCGCCCTCCGTGGCTCCAGCCGATTGGCCCGGAGATCCTGCGCCAGGCTGGCCAGTCCCTCGGTGCGCAGCCGGTCCGCGGCGCCGTCCCATCCAACATCGACACCCTCGACCAAATGCCAGAAGATGCGCGCCAGTTCGGCGAGGCGCACTGCCGACGCTGGCGTTGAAGCAGCGCTTCACCGACTAGCGGCGGTCCATAGGCTCCCCTCCACGCCGCCGACCAGCTTGCCGTTCTTAACATGAAGGCGACGCCCGGGCAGGTTGCGGAACAGATCGACCAGGTTTGTCGCGGAATGGACGACGAGATCGGCCGGAGCATCCTCCGCGACCGCGTGCCGGGGAAGCCCCATAAGTCGCGCCGGCCGCGACGTTGTCATCTCGAAGGCCTCGCGCACCTCCGCGTCGGTCCGCATGCCGCCGCTGAGGCAGGTGAGGTAGGCAGTGTCAACGGGGTCCATTCGGTTGAAGCGGAACCAGATGTCGAACATGTTGTCGGCGCCAGCGGAGACGTTGATTCCGGCGTCGAGGAGTTCCTTGATGCGAGAAGCGCCGCGGTTCATCGGCGTTCGCCCCGGCCCGCCGAGCATCTGCAGGTTGGCGATCGGCAGGACGGTGACCGAGATGTCGGCCGCCTTCACCTTGTCGATGACCCGCCGCGCTTCCGCATCGGGGTAGACGGCGAGCGCGCAGCAATGCCCGGCTGTCGCCTTCCCCTGCATGCCCCGCCTGATCGTCGCGTCGGCGACCATCTCCAGCGTCTTGAACTCGGGCAGGTCGGTGTAGTCGCAGTGGAAGTCGATCGCCACGCCGCATTCTTCGGCGATGTCGAAAACCGTCTCGACGTGGGTCTTCTGGTCCGCCTCGGATCTCTCGAACTCCGGCAGCCCGCCGACCAGGT
>JACCSN010000561.1 GCA_013812985.1 Hyphomicrobiales bacterium
GGCCGGCTGGAGCGTCAGTTCGGCCGCGTCGTAGGCAGGGCCGTCCTGTGCCGCGTCGAAGACGAGCAGACCGAACCCTTTGTCGTCAGTCTCGAGCGTACCCGAAAGCTTCGTCCGCCCATCATCGGTCAGCCAAAGATGGTAGACCTGACCCGTCGGCTCTGGGGGTAGCCGTGCAGCCATGACGACGACGTGCGGCAGGTCGGGGCGGGTAAACAGCTTGCCGTAAGGGCAGCCCTCGGGAGCACAGCCATCAGTGCGGGTGGCGCGCAGCACCCGCCTCACCTGTTTGTCGGAGTCGACGACCTCGAAGACCACCTCTTGCTGGCCGACGAGCGCCAGCATCTCGGCGTTCAGCGCCCGCTCCCTCTCAAGAGCCAAGCCTAGCCGAACACTCCAGCCGAGAGAGCCGAGGAGAAGCACGGCGGCCGCTAGGCGCACCAAGGCACCCGCCGCGCCCCACGATCCCGAGCGGCCAACGAGCCGACCCCAGGGGCTCGATCCTTCGTCTGGCGATGGCACAGACCGTCGGGTCGTCGCGGGAGACGTGGCGACAATGCGCCCGTTGGTGTCCGACGCAGCCGGCAGGCTTTCGACAGCGGCCAGTACGAGCTCCTTCAGCGCAGCCGGTGGCATAAGCGGGGCCGCGGCGGCGAGCGCCTCCGGCAGCATCGCGGCGACATCCGCTAGCTCCATGGAACGGCGACGGCACGTGGTGCACCCATCGAGGTGCCACGCCACGAGCGCCCGCTCATCGGGAGCGAGGGTGCCGAGGGCGTACGCTTCCAGCCTATCCATTACCCCGTCACAGTCCATCAGTCGTCCCTGCTTTCTCGCGGGCCGGAGCGGCGCTGTTCGGGCGATCCGTCTGATGGGAGGCCGTCGGTAGGGCGTGCTCGGCGAGGGTCGCGCGCAGCTTCTGGAACGCCAGCCGAGTGCGCTTTTTGACCGTACCCAGCGGCAGGTGGAGATCCCGCGCGATTGCTGTCTGGCTCAGGCCACCGAAATACGCGAGGACGATGACCTGCCGCTGCTCGGTGGGCAGATTCGCCACGGCATGGCGCGCGGCATGGCCCCGCTCTCGCCGGCAGACTTCCTCCTCGACGCCAGCAGTTGGGTCCGGCGTCCGGGCCAGTATCCGCTCGATCTCCTCGACCCCATCCGGTCGCCGCCGCGTGCGCGTCGACGCTTCTTCCAGCACGCGGTGCCGGGCGATCGTCATGAACCAGGCCCCAAAGCTGCCTCGCTCCTGGTCGAACTGGTCCGCCTTTCGCCAGAGGAGGAGGAAGACCTCCTGGAGGACCTCCTCCGCGTCGTCCGGCCCGAGCACGTGAGCGGCGAGCACGTAGACAGGGCGGTGATAGCGGTCGTAGAGCAGACCGAAGGCCGCTACCTCTCCACCTGCCACTTGGGCGACGAGGTCGGCGTCGGTCGGAACCTGCCTTGGATGACGCCCGTTGTCCACTGCGGTTGGCGTCCTCCACCGGTCGCCCTAGCGGATCACCCACGAGGGCCCACAGCAACTCCCAATCGGGACGACCATGCCGAGGGTTGGTTCCCAATTAACCGTAATTCTACGCCACTCTCGCATCAGTGCCGAGTAAGTCGTTGAGGTGGGAGCAGCCTCCCTTCAATGCCATCGGCACGAATTAGAGATGTGCTACCCGCTGGCGTGGTCCCTGCCCGGAGCGACGCCATTCCGCCGCCACAGCTCCGTCGCCCAAGAGAAGTCGGCCACCACCTACGAACCGGCAACCTCCAGACCGGCGCCTTCGGCAAGGTCTGCACGCTGAAGGTCGGGACCATGGGCGTCGGTCTTCTCGACCTACCGGAGAGGGTTTCGGCGGCCGCGATGGAGGCAGAGAAGGAAGCTTGGCAGGACATCGTCGGTGGCAAGCGGAAGGTCCCCGATTGACGAGCGTCGGTTCCTAACGAATACTATGGCCCGATCGAGACTCCGGCGGGACGATGCGGTCTGCTTGCTGGAGACAGCCTTCGTGCTCGCGCCAACATTACGTCAAAGGAGTAGTAAGGAGTAGTGATGAACGACAATCGTCTCTCGAACTCTATTTTTGAGCTCCATGCAGGTCGAATCGATCGACGTCACCTGCTCCGGCGCGCGGTGGCGGCGGGTCTGTCCGCACCGGCCGTCGGACTGCTGCTCGGTCAATCGACGGCGGCTGCGTCGCCGACGCGCCTGGCCGTACGTTCAGTGCCACACCGTCAGCTCGACGCGACAACCCTTGTGATTGCCGACAATATGTCGTCGGGCGGTCTCTGGCTGTCGCTCGATCCAGGTCGCTTCTACGAAGTCAACCCCGGTCCGTTGATGAACCTCGTCTACGAGCCGCTCTACCATTTGCCCGATTCCAGTCAACCGGATGTTTTCGAGCCGCTGCTGGCGAGCGACATGCCGGAGATCTCCGCCGATGGACTTGAAGCGACGGTTCGCCTGCGCGAGGGAGTCACCTTCCAGAGTACCGGCAACCCGATGACGGCTGATGACGTCGTCTATTCGCTCAATCGCACGCGCACGCTCAAGGACAACCCGTCGTATCTGGCCGAGTACTGGGACTCGGTCGAAGCGGTTGATCCGTTGACCGTGAAGTTCACCTTGCCAACACCGAATCCCGCACTCGTCGCGATTCTCACCTCGACTCCGCTCGCGGTGATGGACAGCGTGGCCGTCACAGAACAGGGCGGCACCGGCGTCGCCGCAACCGAAGAGGGGAGCGAAGCCACTCCCGGTGCGGGCGAGCCCGATTCAGCCACGGAATGGCTCAATGAGAACTCAGCCGGGACCGGCCCGTTCATGATCTCGCAGTGGGATCCGAACGGTGAAGTGATTGTCGAGCGAAATCCAGACTACTGGGGCGACTCACCCGCGCTTGAGCGGGTCATTTGGCGCAATGTGGTCGACGCCAACACCCAATTGCAGGCCATCCAGACTGGCGAAGCCGACATCGCCTTCGCGATCGACCCCGATGCGGTCAGCCAGGTCGAAGAAGACGACACGTTGCAGCTCCTCTCGGGCGAGAGCATCTCGTTCGAGTACCTCGCGATGCACAACGCGGAGGAACCAGGCGGCCCGCTCGCGGTCAAGGAGCTGCGGCAGGCGATCGCCTATGCGATCGATTACGATGGGATCATCGACAGTTTGCTGACCGGCGCGGCGGTGCGACCGGCAACGATTGTGCCGCTCCCCATGCCAGGTTCAGAGACAGTCCAAGCCGACGCCTACCAGACTGACCTTGCCCGCGCTCAAGAGCTCTTCGACGGCGCCGGGCTGGGTGAAGTCGAGATCACGCTCAGCTACCGCGCCGACGGTCAAGGCCAGGGTGGCGTCGATGAGGAGACGCTTGCCACCAAGCTCCAATCTGACCTTCAGCAGATCAACGGGCTCACGGTGACGCTGGCGCCGACCGACGCCAACACCTGGATCGCCGACTTCCGCGCCAGCCAACTGCAATGCACGTTGGCGCCATGGGGTCCTGACTACCCAGATATCCAGAGCTACGTCGAGCCTTTTGGCCGAACCGGCGAAGGCGTCGCCCAGCGGGTCGGCTACAGCAACGCGACTGTCGACGAAACGCTCGACCAGATTGTGGTTGAAGCAGACGACGCGGCGAAAGAGGAGCTCTACACAGCAGTCCAGCGAACCCTGATCGACGATGTCCCCT
>JACCSN010000595.1 GCA_013812985.1 Hyphomicrobiales bacterium
CGGTTTGTGACGCTCATTGCATGCAGCCGGGCCGACTTCCCGCTGGCCTCCCCTCACGCTCGTCTCTCGAAGCTGTGATCGCGCCGCAGTCTCGCCCGCGACGGAGCCTCTAGTTGCCGGACGTTACAATGAACCCAGCTCGATCAGCAGCAGGAGATCGCCGGTGAACGAAAGTCCGAAAATCACGCCCGAAATCACCCAGGAGATGGTGCGCATTTATGACGACTACACGCATCTGACGCTCGACCGTCGCGACTTCATGGGGAAGCTCTCCAAGTTGGCCGGCTCAACGGCGGCGGCGGCGGCGATCGTGCCGCTTTTGGAGGCGTCAAAGGCCAGCGCTGCGATCGTGCCGGAGAACGATGCGCGCCTCACCGCCGAGACGATCACCTGGCCGGGCGCGGAAGGCGTCACCATGTCGGGCTACCTGGTCATGCCAAAGGACGCATCCGGGCCGCTCCCCGCGGTCATCGTGATCCATGAGAATCGCGGGCTGAACGCGCACATCAAGGATGTGACCCGGCGCATGGCGCTGGAAGGCTTCCTCGCTCTCGCCCCGGATTTCCTGTCGCCGGCCGGCGGGACGCCAGAGGACGAGGACAAGGCCCGCGACATGATCCAGGCGCTTGACCGGCCCCAGACAATCGCCAATTCGGTTGCCACCGTCGGGTTCCTGAAAGGGCATGAGCGCGGCAACGGCAATGTCGGCACGATCGGCTTCTGCTGGGGCGGCGGGATGGTCAACCAGACCGCCGTCGAGGCCGGCGCCGACCTCGCCGGCGGCGTCGCCTATTACGGCCAGGCGCCGGAGCCCGGCCAGGTCGCCCAGATCGAGGCGAAGATGCTCCTGCATTATGCGGGGCTCGACGAGCGGATCAACGCCGGCATCCCCGGTTACGAGGAGGCGCTGAAGGCGGCCGGCGTCGAATATCAGTTGCATATTTACGAGGGCGCCAACCACGCCTTCAACAACGACACCGCTTCCGCCCGCTACAGCAAGGAAGCGGCCGACCTCGCCTGGTCGCGGACGGTCGAGTTCCTGAAGGCCGCGCTTGCGTAAGGGCTAGGCACACCCCCCTCCCGCGGCTAGAGCTGTTCCGACGGCATCATCCCGCCGCGGGAGAGAACATGGGACCGAACGGCAACGGCGCCGGGCCGCGCTTTCACAACGTGATCACGACCGAAGCGGAGCTTCGCGCGGTCATCGGCGAGGCGAGCGATCTCGTCTGGAACAAGGTGATCGCGCAGGTCGACGACCACTGCCGGCAGTTCATCGCCAAGTCGCCCTTCCTGCTGATCGCCAGCAGCGATTCCTCGGGCATCCTTGACGTGTCTCCGAAGGGCGATCCCGCCGGCTTCGTCAAGGTCTTGGACGACCATACGCTCGTAATCCCCGACCGGCTGGGCAACCGCCGCGTCGACACGTTCCGCAACGTGCTGCAGAACCCGAACGTCGGGCTGATCTTCCTCGTCCCCGGCCGGCGCGACACGCTGCGCATCAGCGGTAAGGCCCGGATCGTGCGCGACGCGAGCCTCCTTGCCACGATGGCGATCAAGGGCCGCGCCCCCGATCTCGCCTTGGTGCTGCATGTCGAGCGGGCGCTCTTCCATTGCGCGAAAAGCGTGATCCGTTCGAGCCTTTGGGACCCTGCCGGCTGGCCCGACGCCACCGGCGTGTCGAGCCCGGCCGAATCGCTCCTCGCGCATGCCCGGCCTGAGGGCAGTGTCGCCGACATGCAGAAGCTGATCGACGACGATATTCGCGAGCGGCTTTATTGACAGCGAGATAAGCTGGGGCTAGTCGGCCTAATTTGGAGCTCCATGCCCGGACAGGATCTGCGCGGCGCCGCGCATCGCGCTGCGGAATGCCTCGTCGAAGCTGACGCCGCGAATCTGCCAATGATAGGTATGGCCTTCTGAGGCAAGGCGCCAGCCGGCGATCCAGCCGAGCGCCTCATCGCTCCAGACCAACTTGCCGGCCAGAGCCAGATCGCCGCCGACCGCCTTTGCCACCGTGTCGAGCATTGCAAGATCAGCCGCCGGCAAGTTCTGATAAGTTATGCCTGCTTGGATCAGCGCTGCCTGGTCCGGCACGGCCATCGGCATTCCGAGCCGCTCCGCCGCTGCAGACAGCGCGTCCCGCTGGTCGCGGCCGCGATCGCCGTCAATAGCGAGCATGTAGGTCGTCGCCCCGTTGTCCACGCCGAGGAACACGACGACGCGCGGCCGCGCCGCGGTCCACGGCTTGCGCCCAAGCGACCGCAGCGCCGCATCGACCTTTTGCGGATGAAAGCGGACCGCAAGATCATAGGGCCGGTCGCGCGTGCCCTGTTCGTCGTGGACCGGAATGCCCGCCATCCGGTCGCGATAGCGGAACTCGCGGACGAACGCACCGACCTGGCGAGCCATCGTGTCCAGGCGCGGGTCGCCGACCAGCGTGGGGTCGCCAGAGACCTTGACCAACAGGTCTTTCAACGCCTGTGCGAGGCCTGCGACCCGGTTCTCCTCTCCCTGACCGGTGACGATCGTTTGCGCCTGATACAGGTTTTCGGCATCGGCCGTGCCGCAAGCAAGCATGAGCAACAGCGCCAGCAGCTGCGCGACCACACTGACATGTCTCAAGGAGCTGCTCATCGAGTCCGGAGAGCCTCATGGCTCAGGCAGATGTAACTGGCCAATCGGGGCTCGTCGAGCGACGGCATTCTGCAATTTTAAGGTATGACGGACCGCGTGCTTTCAACAAAGGCGGTCAACCCGCCCTTGCCGGCTCGGCATGGATGACGATCCGCGCGATCTCCGGAAGACGCAGCTTCACCAACCGCTCCAGATCGTCCACGCGGCGATGCACACTCTCAACCGTCCCGGATGGATCAAGCCGGCAATGGGCGACCAGAACGTAACCACGCCCGCTCTGCCGCAGCCGCACATCGTGCACGTCCGAGAGGCCGTCGATCTCGCGCGCGGCGTCTTCCAGCGCGGCGATGTAGCTCGCCCGCAACGCCCCGGAGGCCTCCACGGCGTCGGTCACTTCCGGCTCCAGCGGCTCGATGTGAATCTCGATCTCCGTCGATGCACCAAACTCGCGACAGATCGCCGCCTCCAACCGGTCGGCGATCGCATGCGCTTCGGCGAGCGGCAGCGCGCCGTCGACTTCCAGGTCGAGCGCCAGGGCCAGCTGCTCGTCCACGTGTTGCACGGTGACGTGGTGCACGGCGACCCGCTCGCGGAGCGCCACCAGCAGAACGCGGTCTAGCACCGTCTCATCGCTCGGCGAACACGGGACGGACTGCACGGCTACCTCGGCGCCGGGGAGCACGGCCTGAACCGCCTCGACCACATTAGCCTTCACTTCCGCCGCTTGCTCCAGGCCGAGGGAGCGAGGCGCCTGGATCGTCAGTTCCACGAAATGGCGCGGCCCGACGGAGCGCAAACGCACATTCGCGACGCCCAGCACGCCTGCTACCGCGCCGACCCGCTCGGACACGATGTTGGCGACGCCTTCCGGCGCCCGGTCGACCAGGGCGTTCACCGTCTGGAACAAGAGGCGCAACGCAAGCACAGCGATCAGCACGGCGACGGCCATCGCCGCGGCTGCGTCTCCCCACCAGTAGCCGAGCGCGACCAGGCCGAAGCCCCCCAGCACGGCGAAGGACGAGAACACGTCGGATGCGAAGTGCAGCGAATCCGCCTCGAGGGCGGCGCTCTGCGTTGCGCGGCCGACGCGCTTGAGCTCGCCCGCCCGCCAGGTGTTGACGCCAATCTCGACAAGGAGCGCGGCCACCGCGATCCAGCTCAAGGCAGGCGGCTCGTCGCCCGTTCGGATGCGGCCGGTCGCCGCCACCATCACGCCGCCCGCCAGGAGCAGGAGCAGCGTCGCTTCGGCGAGCGCGGCGACATTCTCGAACTTGCCGTGGCCGTAAGGGTGCGACGCGTCCGGCGGGCGGTCGCCCCAGCGCACGGCGGCCCAGGTCATGCCGGTGGCGAGGAAATCGACGCCGGAATGCAGCGCGTCGGTGATTAGCGCCAGGCTGCCGATGGCCAAGCCGATGACGAGCTTCACCCCGGCCAGAACAAGGCTCGCCACGAGCGAGATGACGGCGGTGCGCTCTTTCAGGGTCATTCTGCCGTTCCGTAGCCTGCAATTCAGCTCTCGGCGCCTGACGATCGGAAGTCTGAAACGTCGCCTCTCCCCGCTGCAAACCGCCGTGTTCTGGACCGGCCGTTCGCGCGCATGGAGGAGCGGGCCTATACCGGAGGACGCCCTTGGGGCAAGATGACCAAATCGTAACACGTCAACTGCGACGGAAAACCCAGCGGCTTGGCGTTGAAGCTCTGAACTTCGCCCGGTTCGTCTCGCCAGATGTCATTCTTCAAGCAGCTTGTCATATGCCTCGTTCTTGTCGCCGGCGCCGGCGCGGGTTGGTATGTGTACCAGAACCCGCAAATTACCGGGCTGGCTCGAGAGACCGCCGAAGGACCAGGAGCGGCCGGCGGCCGCGGTCCGACCGTCGCCGGAGGAGGTGAGCGCGGCCCAGGCGCGGGCAGCCGGGGCTTCGGCGCCAACCGCATTCCGGGACTTATGGGCGGCGGCGGCGCGGTCAATGTGATTACCGCGCCGGTGGAAACCGACGCCGGCGGCGAGACGGTTGTGGCGCTCGGAACCGCCAGAGCGGCGCGTTCCGTCACGCTGTTCCCGCAAGTCACAGGCGTTGTCACGGAAATCCTGTTCCGGCCTGGCCAAGCTATCGACGAGGGCGCGGCCCTGGTTCGACTGCAGGACGACGAGCAGCAAGTCGCGGTTGACCGGGCGCGTGTGACGTTAGAGCAGACGCGCGAGACTTTGGAGCGATCCCAGGCGCTGGCCAAGTCCAAGACGATCACGGCCGTTGCCCTGTCGGATGCCGAAACGGCGGCCCAGCTCGCCGAGATCGAAGTCCGGAGCGCCGAGATTGCTCTCGATCGCCACACAGTCACAGCCCCGTTCTCCGGCGTGATCGGGCTTACCGATGTCGCCGTCGGCGACCTGGTCACAAGCACCACTGAAATCGCCACGCTCGACGACCTCGCCACGCTCAACGTGCGCTTCGAGGTTCCGGAGCGGTGGGCGGGCCGCATCGCGCCGGACCAGCCGATCTCCGCGACGCCGCAAGGCATGCCGGGGTCGAAGCTCTCGGGCCGTGTCAGCGGAATCGACAACCGCGTCGACGAGACCACCCGGACGCTGCTCTTGGAAGCGGAGCTGGAGAATCCAGGCGAGGTGTTGAAGCCGGGCATGGCGGTCTCGGTCTCGCTCGACTTTGATACCGACCAGCAGCTGGCGGTGCCGACGCTCGCCGTGCAGTGGGACCGCCGCGGCTCCTTCGTCTGGAGGGTGACCGAGGGCGCGGCCGAACGCGCCGGGATCGCCATCATCCGCCGGCAGAGCGGTATTGTCATCGTGCAGGGCGACATCGCCGCTGGCGACCGTATCGTGGTGGAGGGCATCCAGCGGCTGCGGCCCGGCGCCAAGGTCGCGGAGGTCGGCGAAGCGCCGGACGCGCCCGGCGGCGACCTCGGCGGCGTCGGCCCGGCCGGCGAGCCCAACCCTGCGTTAAGCGGCGGAACCGGCGAGCTCCGCCCGGCGCGGAGCTGATCGATGCCGAGGCAGTTCGAGGATGCGCGCGAGCGGCTCTCCGAGGCCACCAAGGGGATTTCCGCGCTTTGCGTGCGCCGCCCGGTGCTGACGATCGTCCTTAACCTCCTGATCGTGCTGGCCGGCCTCGCCGCTTTCAACGGGGTCGAGATCCGCGAGATGCCGGACATCGACCGCCCGGTCATCACCGTCCGCGCCAGCTATGACGGGGCGACCCCGGAGACGGTGGACACGCAGATGACGAGCATCCTGGAGAGCGCTGCGTCGCGTGTTCCAGGCGTCGAGGCGATCTCGTCTTCGAGCCGCTCCGGCTCCAGCCGGGTCGTCGTGGAGTTCGACGATTCCA
>JACCSN010000644.1 GCA_013812985.1 Hyphomicrobiales bacterium
CCGTATCGCTGTTCAAGATCGCCAACGACATCCGCTTCCTCGGCTCAGGCCCCCGCTCCGGACTTGGCGAGCTGATCCTGCCGGAGAACGAGCCGGGCTCCTCGATCATGCCGGGCAAGGTGAACCCCACGCAGTCGGAAGCGCTGACGATGGTCTGCGCCCAGGTGATGGGCAACCAGACCACCGTCACCATCGCCGGCAGCCAGGGGCACTTCGAGCTGAACGTCTTCAAGCCGGTGCTCGCCTACAACCTCCTGCAATCGGTCTGCCTGCTCGCCGACGCCTGCAACTCCTTCGCCGACAATTGCGTCATCGGCATCGAGGCAAATGAGCCGCGCATCCGCGAGATGATGGAGCGCTCGCTAATGCTGGTGACCGCGCTCGCGCCGAAAATCGGCTACGACAATGCGACCAAGGTCGCCAAGACGGCGCACAGGAACGGCACCACGCTGAAGGAGGAGGCGCTCGCTCTGGGCTTCGTCACCGGCGAGGAGTTCGACGAGATCGTGCGCCCGGAGAAGATGGTCGGGCCGAGGTGATTGCTTGGCCGAGATCGTGAACCTCCGCGCCGCCCGCAAGCGCCGTAGCCGCGCCGAACGGGAGACCGACGCCGCCGCCAACCGAGCGCGCTTCGGTCAGCGGCGGGCTGACAAGGACAACGAGGCGCTGAATAGCGGCTTGGCGGAAAAACGCCTGGACGCGCATCTGCGCGTTCCCGCCGGAAGCGGCGATGACGAGGGCTGATCCGTCGATGCGTCATTTGAGATCGTGAAGCGCTCGGTCATGTTGCAGGGCCATTCGACCAGCGTGTCGCTTGAGGACGAATATTGGTCGGAGCTCAGGCGGATGGCCGGTGAAGTCGGCGTGCCGGTCGGCGCGTTGATCGCGCGCATCGACGTGGCCCGCGGCCCGGCGAATCTCTCCGCTTCCCTGCGCCTGGCCGTGCTGGCGGACCTGAAGGCGAGGCTCAAGGTGGCCGGCGACGGTTCCGGCTAGACCAGGCCCGGTTGACGCAGTCCTTCAGCCACAGGCGTGATGTTGCGAGGCAAAGGACGCCGAGGAAGGACGCGGCGGTCCTGTCGTAGCAGATGGCGATGGGGCGCGCCTGCTTCAGCTGATTGAACATGCGCTCGATGCGGTTGCGATCCCGGTACGTCGTCCTATTCCTCGTCCGCCAGATCGCCCCAGGCCGAGCGCGCCCAGAGCGGCGTCGCAGAACGCGGCGGAACGGGCCATGTCCGCGACACCGATGCCGGTATGATCGATCATGACAACGATCCCTGCTTACTGAAGACGACAACCTCATCGTCCTTCGCCTTCACCGCGCCCTTGAAGTTGGTGACCTTGCCGTCGGGCACGTCGTCGCCCCATGCTTCGACCATGCGGGTCGCGCCGAACTCCTTGAACAGCGACGCGGCGTCGGCGGCGTGCTTGCGATACGCATCCTTGTTGGCGGCGGGCACTGCGGCGACGAATCCTTCGACATAGGCCACGGCTTCTCTCCTCTTGGTTTGATGCTGGTCAGGCCGCTTCGGCGGGCTTGTGCTTTTCGAACGCGGCGAGTTGCGCTTCCAGCGCCCGCTGGAAGGCGGGCCGCGCCTCGCAGCGGGCCTGATATCGGGCGAGATTGGAAAATTCGGCGACGACATCGGTGTGGCGCAGGATGCGCAGCATCGTCGTCATCATCAGATCACCTGCGGTGAAGCGGTGTTCCAGATATTCCCGCTCTCCAAGCCAGTCCGACAGCCGGCCTAGCCGCTTCTTCGAGAACTCCAGCATTTGCTCTCGGGCGCCTCTCGCCCATTCCTCCTTGGCATGAAACGCATCGATGAAAGCAACATACTGAATGAACGGTTCGATAGAGTTCAACGCCGCGACGACCCACGACATCGCCCGCGCGCGCGCAGCCGGATCGCGCGGCATCAGCACGTCCGACCGCTCGGCGATGTGGAGGACGATCGCGCCGGTCTCGAACATGTGGATGTCGCCCTCGCTGTAGATCGGCACCTGGCCGAAGGGCTGTTCGCGAAGATAGCCCTCGGGGCGTTCGTTCATCGCGTCGAGCAGCCGCTCGCGATAGGGAAGCCCGGCTTCCTCGAGCGCCCAGCGGACGCGCAGGTCGCGCACCAGGCCCTGGGCGAAGGGTGGCACCCAGGCGAAGGCGGTGATCTCGATTCGGCGTCAGGATCGACGGGCATAACGGTTCTCCTCGGGGGAAAGATTGATGGAAGGCGGCTCCGCCTCGCCCTAAAAGAAACCTGGCGGCATGGGCGGCGTGACATCGTCCAGGAACGGCGTGACCAGTGTCGCGATCAGGTCCGCATTGGCCATAATGCCGATGTGCGACGTGCCGGGCAGGATCGCCAGCCGTGCCCGCGGGGCCTCGGTCATGAAGCCCTGCGCCGCCACGGCCGCGTCTCCGCCACCGCGCAATTTGAACATGTTGACCGCATGCTCCAAAGTCACGGAATCGGCGTCGCCAACCACGATCATGGTCTTGCCCGCAATCGCGCGCATCTCGTCGTCAGGCCAGGTATTGGGCAAGGCCTCAAGCGCCCTTATTTCCTCGACCAGCGTAGGAAAGGTCTCCGGGTTGGGCGATAGCCGCCGATACTCCGTCTCCATCGGGCTTCCGGCGAAAAGGTCCGCCGTCATCTGCGCCATGCCTTCGAGGACTTCGGGATACCAGCCGTCCCGCCGGTAGGTGGCGGAGATCGAAATCAGCTTGCCGACCCTGTCCGGATGGCCAAGAGCCATGAGGATGGCGGTGTTGCCGCCCATCGAATAGCCCAGCACGTCGGCGGTCGCCACGTCTAGCGACTCCAGCACGCCTGCCGCGTCATCGGCCAAAAGCTCATAGGTGATCGGTCCCTCGGCGTCGCCGGTGCGGCCGTGGCCGCGCTGATCGATGGCGATCACCGGGCGGGTGGCGGCGAACCGATCGAGCATCGGCTTCATGGCGTCTCCCGACATGAAGGCGCCGTGCAGGATCAGCAGGGGCGTTTGGCCCGAGGTCAGGTCGCCATGGACCTGATAGTAGATTTGCAGGCCGTCGACCTCGGCATGACCGGTTTCAACGGCGGCCGAAGCCGCCTCGGCGGCACGGGCCGTCTGGGCGCGGGGGGCTTGTGTCCCCGCCAATAGGACGAGGACAAATAAAGCGGGCAGGCCGCGGGTCAGCATCGTGTTTCTCCTGGTGATCGGCGCCGCGAAGCGCAGCGCAAGCGTGTCAGGCCTTGGAACCGACGAGGCCGAACGACACGCCCTGCAGGTCGATGCCGTTGACGACCCAGTCGCCGCCCGGCACCTCCATGGGGCCGGAGGTGACGCTTCCGCCGCCGGCACGGATGCGCTCGGCCGCGGCGTCTATGCCGGCGACGCGGAAATAGTAGTTCCACATCGGCGGCGGGCCGCCCTCCCGGCGGTTCATCACTGCCCCGATCATCTGGCCGCGATGATTGATGAACCGGTAGTCGCCCATCTCGCCCATCGGGATGGCGTCGCCCTTCTCCCAGCCGAACAGCTTATCGTAAAAGCCGAGCGCGCCGTCCTGATCGCTGGTGACGAGCTCGTTCCAGCCGCAATGGCCGGCGGCCATCGGCTTGAACGCGGTGCTTTCCCGAACGCTCGCACCGCGCATCATGTAGAAGACCGCGCCCTGCGGATCGGCGACCATGGCGAAGCGGCCGATTCCGGGAATGTCGGTGGGCGGCATGTGGACCACGCCGCCGAGCTCCGTCACCTTCGCAGCCTTGGCGTCGACGTCGGAGACGCCAACATAGCCGAGCCACGTGGGCGGCATCGGCGCGCCCTGCGGCAGTGTCATCAGACCGCCGATGTCAGTGTCTGGCGACGCGAGCAGGCGGTAGTCCATGCCCTCCTGTCCGGCGCTTCGGACCTTCCAGCCCACGACTTCCGTGTAGAAAGCGGCGGCGCCGTCGGGATCGGTGGTGAGCAGTTCGTACCAGATGTGGTCGCCGTGGGAATTGGCCATCATGACTCTCCTGTTTCTCCAGGTGCGGTATTTTTCTCCAGGTGCGGCGCACTGAATCCGCAGCACTGTCGTGCCGCCGGCTTAAGGTGACAGTTTTGCCGGAAACGAATGGTGCTCGTGCGCGATCTGCCAGCGGCCATGCTCCTTGCGCAGCCCAACCGTCAGCCTGAGGCTGGGCGTAACGTCCTTCTTCAATTCCTCCTTTGATCCGCAGCGCAGCACGGCGGTCGCAAACGCAACCTGATCTCCGGCGGTTATGTTGAGCGACACGATGTCGAACGAGCCGTCGCCCTTCTGCTGCCACCGGAAAAACTCCGGCCAAGTCTCCCGATAGGCATCGATGCCCTTCACGATAACCGGCG
>JACCSN010000677.1 GCA_013812985.1 Hyphomicrobiales bacterium
GCAGAGCGCTCAGCTGGGCAAGGGCCGTGGTCCAGCCGCCATAGGCGATGAGGCCGCGCGGTATGGAAGGGGCGGCGGTCCGCATGTCGCCGATCAGGCCGATGTCGAAGGACATCAGCGCCACGGGCCCGTCGTAGGTCTTCAAGCGTTCGGCCACCGCCCGGGCGAATCCTAAGTCGCGCCCGAAGACATGCTTCAGCTCGATCACGAGCGGCACGTGGCCGTCGGCCATGCGCAAAAGCTCGTCGAGCGTCGGGATGCGCTCGCGCGTGCCGGCCAGACGCAGCGCGCCAAGTTCGGCCGCCGTGCGGTCGCGCACGCATCCGGTGGCGTTTGTCAGCCGGTCGAGCTCGTCGTCATGGAAGACGATCGGGATGCCGTCCGCAGAGATGTGAAGGTCGCACTCGATCGCATAGCGGGCGTCAAGCGCAGCTTCGAAGGCGGCAAGCGAGTTTTCCGGCCGGCCGCGCGCCAGGTCGTGCAGCCCGCGATGGGCGATCGGGCGGGCGGTCAGCCAACGCAAGTGGTCGCGCATCGTAAAACTCCCTCAGTCCACGGCGATGATGGCGTCCACCTCGACGGCGGCGTCGAGCGGCAGGCCGGCCACGCCGACGGCGGCGCGCGCGTGCTTGCCACGCTCGCCGAGCGCTTCGACCAGGAAATCGGAGGCGCCGTTCACGACAAGGTGCTGCTCGGCGAAGCCGGGAGCCGAGGCGACGAAGCCGGTGATCCGCACGACCCGGCGGAGCCGCTCCAAATCGCCGGAGAGCGCCGCTTTGGCTTGCGCCAGCACGTTGACGGCGCAGAGCCTGGCGGCCTCGCGGCCGTCCGCGACCGAGACCTGGTCTCCCAGCCGGCCTCGAACGGCGAGCCCCGCTGCCGCGAATGGGAGCTGGCCGGAGATGTAAAGCAGTCCGTCCTGCCGCACGAACGGAAGATAGTTCGCCGCCGGCGCAGCGGCGGCCGGCAGCGACACGCCCATTCGCGCCAGGCGCCCGTCGATCGTTTCGTCCATGGTCGGCCTCCTCCGAGGATCATAGCCGCGTTTCAGCCCGAGGTCTTGAGAGGAAGCCCGCCAACCGGCCTGCATTTCGTTCCTGTCAACAGCTTTCGAATATACCGGGGCGATCCCGGAACCGCGCCGCTGTTTCGCCGCACTAGGGAGTTCAAAGCCCTCATGCCTCCCTATGGTCTGAAGCGCCTTGCCCCGGTTCCCGCCATTCTACTGCTGGCGTGGAGCGCTCCCGCGCAAAGCGCCGCGCCGCTCCGCGATTCCATCGCGCCGCATCGCGCCGTTTACGCGATCAGCCTGGCGCGAAGTGACGACGGGTCCGGCGTGTCGACCGCGGAAGGCCGGATGGTCTTTGAGATCACCGGCAGCTCTTGCCAGGGCTACCGCATGCGGCAGCGGATGATGGTCAACATCGCCGACGAGGACGGCAATCTTGGCATGCTCGATTTCCGCATCGTCACGTTCGAGTCCGGCGAAGGCGACGTCTACAACTTCGACGCGCGCACCAGAATGAACAAGGACGTGGTCGAAGCGGTGGAGGGCGAGGCGCGTCGCACGGAAGGCGGGATCAAGATCAAACTGAAGCAGCCGGCCGAAAAGACCGTCGAGATCGATGGCGACACCTTGTTCCCGAGCCAGCACATGCGCGCCATTCTCGACGCCGCGGCGGCGGATCGCAATTTCGTCACGGCCGAGATCTACGAAGGCGCGGGCGATGGCGAAACAAGCGATGCAGCCTCGGCCGCGATCGGGAAAGAGGTGATGGACGGGCCGGACGACGCGCTAAGGGCCGGCGTGCGGCACTGGCCGGTCTCAGTCGGCTATTTCGGCCGGGAGAACGAAGACAGGAACAATTTCGGCGAGGAACTGCCCTCCTACCAGATGCGCTTCACGCTCTACGCGAACGGCGTGACCAACGATCTCGTCATGGATTACGGCAACTATGCCTTGTCCGGGTCGCTGGAGAGCCTCGAGCCGATCGTCGCCGCGTCGGATTGCCCATCACCCTGACGGCCGCTTTTGCGTGGTCTTGCCGCGAAGGTAAGGCCGAGCGTCAGGCCGTCCTCGCCGAAGCGCGCCCGGATGTCGTCCATCGCCAGTTCCGCTCTGGCGCGCTTGGATGCGTCCGGATCGAGGAAGTCGGCGGTTTCAGGCGGCTTGAGGTCTCCCAAGTCGGCGACGCCTATGCCGATCAGCCGGAAGCGCGTCCCGTCGAGCTCTCTGTGCAAGAGCTCCCGGCCGATTTTGTGGATCCGGTCGGCCAGATTGGTCGGGTCCTCCAAGCTCGCGTTGCGTGTGCGCAAATGGAAATCGGCATCCTTCAACTTGAGCACCACGCGACTCCCGGCGAGTTCCTGCTTTTTCAGGCGAGAGGCCACTTTTTCGGAAAGCGCGCGAAGATGCGGCAGGAGCTCGTCAGCGGCTGCCAGATTGCTGTCGAAAGTGGTTTCGGCGGACACGCTCTTGGCCTGGCGCTCCGGGGTGACCGAACGGTCGTCTTCGCCTCGGGCCAAGCGCGCCAGGCGAATGCCCAGGGCTCCGTATCGCGCCGCGAGCTTGCGCTCGTCCGCGGCCTGGAGCGCGCCGATCGTGCCGAGGCCGTCCTTGGCGAGGCGCGCCTGCATCGCGCGTCCGACGCCCCAGATCAGCGTCACCGGCTGCCCCGCGAGGAATTCCAGCGTCTCGCTCCGGCCGATCACGGCGAACCCCCTTGGCTTGTCGAGGTCGGATGCGACCTTGGCCAGGAATTTGTTGTGGCTGAGGCCGATGGAGACGCTGATCCCGATCTCGCGCTCCACGGCGATCTGGAAGCGGGCGAGGACCAGCGCGGGCGGGGCGCCGTGTAGGCGCTCCGTGCCGGAAAGGTCGAGGAACGCCTCGTCGATCGAGAGCGGCTCGACCGCCGGGGTCAGCGCCTGCATCAGGCTGCGCACCTCATGCGCGACGCGGACATATTTCGTCATGTCCGGCTTGATCACGACGGCCTCAGGGCAGGCTTTCAGGGCCTTGAACATCGGCATGGCCGAGCGCACGCCGAAGGTGCGGGCGACGTAACAGGCCGTGGCGACGACGCCGCGGCGGCCGCCACCCACGATGACCGGCCGATCCGCCAGGCTTGGATCGTCACGTTTCTCCACGGCCGCATAGAAAGCGTCGCAGTCGACGTGGGCGATCGTCAAAGCGGAGAGCTCGGGGTGCGAGGCGAGCCGCGGGCTGCCGCATTGCGGGCACCGTTCAGGCTTACCGAGCGAGCCGGCGAGACAATCCCGGCAGAGGGTGGTGATGGCGGTGGGGTCCACATCGCCAATCTGCTGGCGCGCCGCCTCGCAGGCAAGCGTCACTCAAGGTTGTGCTGTTCACCTGACAGTAGCGAATGCGCCGCTACTATCAGATTGGGCTCGTGGCCCGATTGCGCGGCGAAGGCGAGGAGGTCGGGTTCATGCTGGACGAGGTAGGCCAGAACGCCGGCCAGAAAGCCGGGCTCGGCGGCGGCGCGTCGGACTTCGGATGGTCGGATGCCGGTCAGCGCCAGGAAACGCTCGATCTGCACAGGGTCGCTGGCGATATAGGCGAGCGCCTCGGCTGCGACAGCCTCAGCCTCGTGTACCCCAAATGTTCTCGGCTGGCGGCGCATCGATTCGCGCTTCCTTAATCGGGACCGTGCCATGATGAATATGACAGCGGAATCGCCAGGCGTCACGGTGGTCGGCGACGGCCGGAAGGTAATCAGGATCGATGGCTAAGACCGTCATGATCGTTGAGGACAATGACCTCAACATGAAGCTCTTCAACGATCTACTGCGCGCCAATGGCTACAGCACGCTGCCGATGCGCAACGGCTACGACGCCCTTGACGCACTGAAGGAGCATCGGCCGGACCTCATCATCATGGACATTCAGCTGCCCGAAATTTCAGGCCTGGAAGTGACGAGGCGGATCAAGCAGGACGAAGGCTTGCGCGACATCCCGGTCATCGCCGTCACGGCGTTCGCCATGAAGGGGGACGAAGAGCGCATTCGCCAGGGCGGCTGCGAGGGCTACCTGTCGAAGCCGATCTCGGTCGCGACCTTCCTTGAGACGGTCAAGTCCTATGTCGGCGAGGCGTGATCAGGACACGGCCCGGTGACTGCTAGGATCCTCATCGTCGACGACATCGAGGCCAATGTCCGGCTTCTCGAAGCGCGGCTGCAGGCGGAGTATTTCGACGTGCGGACCGCCTTCAGCGGCAAGGCGGCGCTGGATGCGGCGCTCGCCGAGCGCGTCGACCTCGTGCTTCTTGACGTGATGATGCCGGACATGTCCGGCTTCGAGGTTTGCGCCGCGCTGAAGGCCGATCCGCGCACCGCGCACGTCCCGGTCGTCATGGTGACGGCGCTGGATGAGGTGCAGGACCGGGTCAAAGGGCTGGAGAGCGGCGCCGACGATTTTCTGACCAAGCCCGTCTCCGACATTGCTCTGGTGACACGCGTGAAAAGCCTGTTGCGGCTTAAGATGGTCAGCGACGAGCTCGCGCTTCGGGCGTCGGCCATCCAGTCGGCCGGGTTCAGCTCGTCCAATCTGTTTTCCGAAACGGCCGAGCTCGGCGGGCGAATCCTGGTGGTCGACGACCGGGAAAATTCGACAAGCCGCCTCCGGCAGGCGCTTGCCCATCGCTTCGACGTGGAGATCACGGCCGATCCGGCCCACGCGATCGCCGAGGCGGAGAGCCGCGACCTCGATCTCCTCATCATCAGCCTCACGTTGAAAGCCGGCGACGGGCTGAGACTCTGCTCGCAGATCAAGGCCATCGACCGCGTCCGCCAGACGCCGGTCCTGCTCATCACCGACGCCGACGAGACGCCGCGCCTGATGCGGGCGCTGGAGATCGGCGTGAACGACTACATTATCCGCCCGATCGACATGAACGAGCTCCGGGCTCGTGTTCGCACCCAGCTGCGCCGGAAGCTTTACGCCGATCGCCTGCGCGACATGGTCTCAAGCGTGGTCGAGCTGGCGGTGACAGATCCGCTGACCGGGCTTTACAATCGCCGCTATCTGGACGCGCATCTCAAATCCGCGGTCGCCCGAGCCACGGCGACCGACAAGCCGGTCTGTGTGCTGCTTTTCGATATCGATCACTTCAAGGGAATCAACGACGGCTACGGTCACGATGCCGGCGACGACGTTCTACGGGATTTCTCCGACAGGCTTCGCCGCGGCGTCCGCGGCATCGATCTCGTGGCGCGCTATGGCGGCGAGGAATTTGTCCTTGTGATGCCGGAAACCGACGCGGCCTTCGCCGGAACCGTCGCCGAGCGGCTGCGCTGCGATGTCGAGCAGGTCGCCTTTACGACGCGATCGGGCTTCAGCCTTCCGGTGACGGTGAGCATCGGGCTGGCGGAATGGCAGGGGCTTGGCGACACTGGCGATGCTCTCATCAGACGCGCCGACCAGGCCCTGTATGCCGCAAAGCGAGCCGGCCGAAATCGGGTGGTCGCCAGCGCCGCGTGAACTGCCCCCGATCCAGGCGGATCCCGCCCAGATGCTTCGAATTTTAACCAAATCTGAACCAATCAGTGGAAATCCGGTGCGCTTTGCGCTTGAGTGTCTTTGCGGGGAGGGCAGCGGGCATCGCTGCTCCAAGAAACAGAAAACCCCATGGATATGCTCAGGTCCGCCGCATCTCCTGGGTCCGTGGGGTCGGCCGGCCGGACGTGGCGAGTGGCCTCCTCGTACAGCCACGTTCCGGTCGGCCACTGAATTTTGGGCCAACCAAGGCGCCATCCGGGGGCGCCTTTCGCCTATCCAGAGCTTCGCCCCGTCACCTGCAAGCCTGAACTCTAAGCGGCAGGAGAGGCGCCTTCTCAAGGTGCTACGCCCCGGCGTTCTCAAGGTGCTACGCCCTGGCGGTCGAAGGCGAGCGCCCGCCGCTACCTGGCGCGATCTGCGCGCGCGGCGGGCACGACAAGCAAGCGGTCGAAAAAGCGATCGCCCTGATCTTAGTCAGCATGCCTGTCTTGTTCTTGGGTCGCCTCGGTGCTCGACTCCAATGATTCGGGTGAAGGTCGCGTCCGTCTCCGCCCGAATTTACAAGGAGGAAACCAGCCCGCTTCGTCTTCCCCGTTCCTGCGTCGCGTCGAAGCGTGCCGAACGGAAGGATATAACTTATGCGGCCCCTCGTTGCTCCGCCTCCGACAACGCATTGCAGCCGGTGCGGCGGTGAATTGTTGCTGAAGCAGGTTGAAACGGCAGACTCAAAGTTCGGCAGGCAAATTGAAACATTTGCTTGCGTCAGCTGTGGCAGGGAGCAAGCTTTCACCGTCAATCCGGATCGCTATGTCGCTCAGTCCGCCTATCGATCGCTGCCCCGGCGATAAAGCGGCAATTCGGATGGGGCGTAGGCGCACCTCGAGCATACTTTCTGCGGCAGCTCCGGCGTGCGGACGACATTTGCCGCGATCCGAAGCGCCTCGCCTTCCGTGAGCCGGTCATAGTCGCCGGCCCGGGTGACCTTGACGTAAACAGGTTATCGCTGGGCAACAGGGTGAAACGCATCGCTCGGTTCCAAAGCGTCGGCGTGTTGCCCGTCGATCATGGCGGCTACAAACAGCTTGGGTAGCCCTCGCCGGCCAATCATCGTGACAGACGAGAATTAATTGGTGGCCCCAATATGGCTCCAGTAGCAGCACCCCCTGCTGCTCAGCGCCTCTTGAGGACATGCCGAAAGATTGCAGAACGGCTACTTGATCTTCGCTTCCTTGAACATGACGTGCTTCTTCGCCTTCGGGTCGTATTTCCGAAAAGAAAGCTTGTCGGTCTTGGTGCGGGAGTTCTTCTTCGTCACATAGAAGTAGCCGGTGCCTTCCTCGCTAACGAGGCGGATTTTCACCATTGCGGCCTTGGCCATCGGGGTCGGTCCTTGGTCGATCTAGGGATTACGGCTCAGATGACGCCTTGGGCCTCTGAAGTCAAGCAGCGCCCTGTCAAAGCTCCTCAACGACTTGCTTCCCTCGCTGGACCGAGTGGAATGGGACCGGGCCATCCGGCGCGAGCGACGGATCGCGTTGCAGCCGCTTCTCCAAGCCTTCGAGCACGGCCCGCGTGATCGATGGCACCGGCTGGGCTTGGGCCTCTTCGAAGCTCAGCCATGCCGGGCTTTGAAGCTCGTTGTCCGGCGCCTCGACCTGAGCCGCGATCGCGTCGGCGAAAATCGCCAAGAACCACGTGTCGAAGCGTCGAACCCGCCGCGGTGGCGTGACCGCGCGGGCGATGAGCCTCATCGGCGCGAGCGCGGGAACCACGCCGGCCTCCCTGAACGGCGCCCAGGCATTGCTCCCGACCCCGGTCATTCTGGGCACGCGTCGGCCAATGAGGACCCCGGTCTCTTCATAGGTTTCGCGGATGGCCGCCATCGCGATCGCACGCACCCGCATCGGATTTGGAATGCGGGCGGAAAACCCGAGCTTAGCCGCGACCGCCGGATGCAGCTCGTCGAGCGCGGGGGCATATCTGTCCCCCCGCTCCACTCTGCCGCCGGGAAAGACCACTGCTCCCGGCATGAACACTTGCGCGTCGGAACGGCGGCCCATGAGAACGCGCAACGCGTCGGAATCGCGGCGGATCACGATCAAGGTCGCCGCGTCTTTCGGCCTGGTGTTCGGGAACGAGCCAGCCGGCTCCAACGCGCTCAAGGACAATTGTCGTCGCCCATTCGGCTTGGACCCTGCGTGACCCATGCCCGTCCCAGGTCGACGATGATCGCTCTATGGTCCGATGGGCTTACTTGGCGCGATGGAAGGCTCATTTCGAAGGCTTGCGGCGGCTTTGGCGCGTTTCGCCGGGCCTGCGGATCCCTGTCTTCGCCTTGGCGGAACGCCCTTCGTCGCGCTTTGCCCGGCTGCCCCTGCCGCTTCTTTTGCCCACGCCTGGTCGGGATGCCAAACTGCCGTCGCGAAGCAACTCGAGGCGCAGGCTTCCGGCATAGGGCAGCGCTTCGACCAGGCGGACGTCCACGGCGTCGCCGAGCCGAAAAGTCTCGCCGGTCGAGCGGCCCACCAGACGGTGCTGCGACTCCTGGTATTCGTAGAAATCTTCGCCGATCGTGGAGATCGGCACGAAACCGTCCGCGCCGCTCTCCGCCAGCTCGACGAAAAGGCCAGAGCGGGTGACCCCGCGGATGCGGCCCTCGAAGCGCGCGCCGACCCGCTCGGCGAGCCAGGTGGCGATGAGGCGGTCGACCGTGTCGCGTTCGGCCGCCATGGCGCGGCGTTCGGCGACCGAGATCTCGCCGGCGATACGGTCGAGATTGGGCTCGCCCTGCGGCCGGAGCCCGCCGGCGCCCAAGCCGAGGGAGGCGATCAGGGCGCGGTGGACGAGGAGGTCGGCGTAGCGGCGGATCGGCGAGGTGAAGTGCGCGTAGCGGCGGAGGTTGAGGCCGAAATGGCCGATATTCTCGACCGCATATTCGGCCTGGCTCTGCGAGCGCAGGACCACCTCATTGACGAGGATCGCGTTCGGCGTGTCGGCGACGCGGTCGAGCACGCGGTTGAACTGGCTGGGCCTCAGATTGCCGGCTTTTGGGAAGCTCATATCGAGCGAGCCGAGGAATTCGCGCAAGGCTTCGAGCTTCTCCCAGGACGGCTCGTCGTGAATGCGGTAGACGACCGGGCTTCGTTTCCCCTCCAGGGTTTCCGCGGCGCACACATTCGCCTGGATCATGAACTCCTCGATCAGCCGGTGGGCCACCAGCCGGGGCGGTACGACGATCCGGTCGACAGAGCCGTCGTCCTTCAGGATCACCTTGCGCTCCGGCAGGTCGATGCCGAGCGGCTCGCGCTCGTCGCGGCCGCGGGCAAGCACATCGTAAGCGGCCCAGAGCGGCTTCAGGATCGGCTCAAGCAGCGGGCCGGTCGTCTCGTCCGGCTCTCCATCGATCGCGGCTTGCGCTTGTGCATAGGAAAGCTTGGCCGCCGAGCGCATCATCACGCGGTGGAACCGGTGCCCCGTCTTCCGCCCCTCGGCGCTGAAGCGCATCTTGACGGCGAGTGCCGGCCGCTCTTCCGCTTCCCGCAGCGAGCAGAGGTCGTTGGAGATGCGTTCCGGCAGCATCGGCACGACCCGCCCGGGGAAATAGACCGAGTTGCCGCGCTTCTGCGCTTCCCGGTCCATCTCCGCGCCCGGCCGGACATAATAGGCGACATCGGCGATGGCGACGGTCACCACGAGACCGCCCTCGTTCTCCGGATCGGGCTCGGCAAAAACTGCATCGTCATGGTCGCGGGCGTCCGGCGGGTCGATGGTGATCAGCGGGAGCGCTCGCCAATCCTCCCGATGCGCCATGTCGGCGGGCTCGGCGGCTTCCGCCTCGTCCAGCACGGAACGTGGAAAGACATGCGGAATGCCGTGCTCTTCCAGGGCGATCAGGCTGATCGCCTTCTCGCTCGAAACATCGCCGACGCGATCGACCACGCGGCCGAAAGGCAGGCCGTGGCGGCCGCTCCTGGCGATTTCGACCGAGACGAGCTCGCCGTTCCGCGCCCCGTTCGCCGCGTCGGGCGTGACCATCAACTCCGAGCCGCGACGGTCGATCGGAACGATGCGGCCAATCCCGTCATGCTCGCGATAGATGCCGAGCGTGGCCTTGGCCGGGCGCTCGAGCAGCTTGATGATCTTGGCCGTGAAGCCTCCGGTTTCCGGCTCGGGCGCAAGCCGGGCCAGAACCCGGTCGCCCAAGCCGGGGGCCTGGCTGCGCGCGCGCGGCCCTTTCGGCCCTGAAGCGATCACGATGCGGGGAGGGGCGCCCTGCGCGTCATCCCAATCGACCGGCACGCCGATGGGCTCGCCCTGTTCGTCCATGCCTTCGACGACGAGCACGGTAACGGTCGGAAGATCGCCCGAACGATGCAGGCGTTTTTTCCGGCCCTCGATCAGGCCTTCATCGGCCATTTCGCGCAAGACGCGCTTCAACTCGATCCGGTCGCCGCCCGACACTCCGAACGCTCGGGCGATCTCGCGCTTTCCGGCCTTGCCAGACTGCTCCGACAGGAACTGGAGGATCGCTTCCCGACCGGGAAGGCCAGGCCCCTCTTCGTGTTTGGGTTTTCGAGCCAAATGGGTCCGGTCCTGATGGCTTACTTCGAACGGGCCTGCCTGGAGCCGGCCGCCTTCGGCGCAGCGCGCTTCGCCGCCGCCGCCGGTTTGGCTTTCCCCTTCGTCGCGGGCTTCCGCCCCGCCGGCCGCTTTGCCGCGGACTTGCCCGTGGCCGACTTGCCGGCCTTCTCGGAAATGAGCCCGATCGCCTGATCCAGAGTGACGTCCTCGGGCCTGAGGGACTGGGGCAGCGTGGCGTTCACCTTGCCATGGTTCACATAGGGGCCGTATCGGCCCGCGCGCACGGTGACCGGCCCGCCGAGGGCCGGATGCGCTCCGAGCTCGGCGAGCGCGGAGGCGGTGGCTCGTCCGCGACCGCCTTGCTCCTGCTTTTCCGCAAGCAGGGAAATCGCGCGATTCGGGCCGACGGTGAAAACCTCGTCTACGCTGTCGAGGTTGGCGTATTTCCCGTCGTGCTCGACGAACGGGCCATAGCGGCCGATGCCGGCGCTGATCGGCTTGCCGGTCTCCGGGTGCGCGTCGATCCTGCGCGGCAGGGACAGGAGCCGGAGCGCCGCTTCCAGGTCGAT
>JACCSN010000689.1 GCA_013812985.1 Hyphomicrobiales bacterium
GGTAACCTCATCGATCCCATGCGCTTCTTTGGCGTGTGCAGCCACTTTCTGCAGCAGCTCCGCTTCAGTGGGCGCGTCAGCCGTAAAACTGCAGCCCGGCACCACGTCTCCGCAGGCAATGTGCTTCATGACTTCCTCCCCAAACGAGTGATAGAACCACCGCCGGGGGCGACCGTCGAGTCCCAGAGCACAACTCCACGCGTTATCGGATCGTTCGACCCCGGCCGGTTATCGGGTGGCCCCTCGCGTCTGCGCTACCTTTACCGGACAGAACGGGTCGGTCGCACTGAATGGCCTCATACGGCTCCGACTGATTGTCCAAAGCAGTAGAATGGGCAAATTGGGCTCCAAGCAGTTGACGAATGCGGACAGCCGCAAGGAAGCCCGTGCGTCGACCGGCACTCATGGGCGGGGTTTCGATTGTGCTGACGGAGATCCTGGACATCCTATTGCGGCTCGTGGCTGCAGGCGTAATCGGCGCATGCATCGGGTTCGAGCGCCGCATCCATCACAAGGCCATAGGCATCGCCGGGATGGTACTGATCGCGATTGGAAGCACGACTTACATGCTGCTCGGTCGCCACCTAGCCGAAACAGATCCAAGCTCGATCAGCCGCACGCTCCAGGGATTTCTGTCGGGCATCGGCTTCCTAGGCGGTGCCGTAATCTTCAAGAGTGGATTTGACGTGAAGGGGATTAAGGCCGCTGCGGCCGTATGGATCACAGGAGCAATAGGCCTGGCTGTCGCCACATCATATTGGTGGCTGGGAATCACTGTCGGCGTTGTTACAGCGGCCGTCATGTTCATCGCCGACAGCTTCCCCGACGAGGTCCGGGAAGAGAAACAGGAAACGAGAGGGTGACCACTTTGAGGGACAGCGGGATGATCACACTGCACTGCACAACACGATCGACCTTTTCGCGGCGAGTCCGGATCGCTCTTCTCGAAAAGGAGATGGAACACACCCTCGCCCTCGTCGACATGGCAGCGGGTGCTCACAAGAGCCCGGATTACCTGGCCCTGAACCCCTATGGGCGCGTCCCAACTATCGAGCACGACGGCTTCGTGCTGTACGAGTCCACTGCAATTCTCGGCTATTTAGAAGCGGTTCAGCCAGACGGACGGCTGTTCCCGAAAGACCCGAGGGATCGCGCCCTTGCCGAGTTGCACATGAAGCTCTGTGACGTCGAGTTTACGCGATATGCCGGCGTCATTCTTTTCTCAAAACGGTTCCAGCCGCGCGAAAGCTGGGACCAACAGGCCTTCGCAGAAGCACGGCGGCCGATCGAACGCCACTTGGCAATCGTAGCGAAGGAGCTCAACGGAAACGAGTTCTTGGTCGCCAACCGCTTTAGCGCAGCTGACGTCGTCTACATGCCGCATCTCCACTTTTTGCCGCTTTTGGAAGTCGAGGTCCCGCCTGAGGTGCAGGCGTGGGCTGACCGGCTGCTGTCCCGACCGAGTGCAACGGCTACTGTGCCGGAAGCTTGAGACAAATCCGAATAGAGCTCTCGCCCGGCTACTTCGGCCCGATCGGCGGGGCAATCGTCCTAGCACCTAGCTGTTTGCTCTGCTCGGCAGCAAAGAGAGCGACGGGATGTTCAAGCCCGCGGACCCGGAATTCGCCCAGTGTTTGGAGCGGATGCTCGAGGAGTTCCGCAACCTTATCGGTCAGCAGCAACCGTCGCCCGGTCTCCTTTGATAACGGTTCGACCCTCGCGGCGAGATTGACCGCAGGTCCGATGACGGTGAAGTCGAGCCGATCTTTTGATCCGATGTTGCCGAAGAAGACCGGACCGCGATGCAGCGCGATGCCCATTTCCAGCGGCCGCCAGCTCACATCCGAGATCTGCTCGCTCGAGCCTACCTCATTTAGGTTCTCCACTGCGGCCAGGCCCTCCTGCGCGGCTGTGACGGCTGCCTCGGCTGCGGCCGATGCAGATTGACTGCCCGAGATCGGAAAAATCGCCAGCATTCCATCGCCGACGAATTTTAGAATCTCGCCGCCTCTCCGGTGCACGGCATCAACAAGGGCCTCGAAGAAAGCATTGAGCAAACGGATCATGTCCGCACTGTCGATCCGGTCGGAGAGGTCGGTAAAATTCCGCATGTCCGAAACCCAGATCACCGCATCGATCGTTTCGCCGAAACCGCGCTTGATGTCTCCCGACAGAACGCGTTTGCCAATACGCTCTCCGAGGTAGGCATCGAGAACATGTTCCGCGATTTTGCCCCGGGA
>JACCSN010000696.1 GCA_013812985.1 Hyphomicrobiales bacterium
GCGGGCGATCTCGCGGTCGATAAAGTCGTCCAACACGCGCTGATCGGACGCGGACAAGGGCTGGTTTTCCGGTTCATCATCAGCGACCCCGAAGACACGCGCGGACAAGGTGATCAGGGAGGTTGCCGCCCGCCTGTCTCCTTTGACCGCCGCGGCGACGAGCGCCTTGAGGACGGCGCGCTGCTTGGAAACCCGATACTCGCGGTCTCCTTCCCGGACGCGAATGGACTCACCCAGCTCCTCGCTCAAGTCGGTCCTCAGATTTTTCGTGTGCTTCGGCCGACCCTTCGAATTGCCGCTCTGCCCTTTCTTGAAGCGGGAGTGCATCGGCGGCCGCCCGTATCCGACCGTGTAGCCGTCGTCATGGGCCATGGTGCACCTCCGCAGCTGGGTCCCGCCGTTCCGCCACTTCCGCGAAGATGGAGCCCGAAGCGGCGTGCACTGCGTCACGCCCGGTATGCTGCTGCCAACGGCGGATGCAGACATCGACGTAGATCGGGTCCAGCTCCATCCCGAAGCAGCGGCGCCCGGTCTCCTCAGCTGCGATCAATGTGGACCCGGAGCCCAAGAAGAGGTCGAGCACAGCTTGCTTGCGGCGCGTCACATCGCGGATAGCGTCCGCAATCATCGCGACCGGCTTGACAGTCGGATGGGCGGCCAGCAGATCGTCGCGGTCGGCGCCAAAGGAATTGAGGCCGCGATAGGTCCAGAGATTCGACCGGGAGCGCCCGTGACGGCCGAGCTCGACATTGTTCAGGTGCGGCGCTGAGCCTGCCCGGAACACGGCAACGAGCTCGTGCTGACTGCGATAAAGCGATCCCATCCCGGCGTTCGTCTTCGCCCAGACGCAAAGATTGATCAGCTCCAGCTCACAGCTGCGCGCCGCTGAAAGCAGATCGAACAGATGACGCCAGTCCATGCAGACAAAGAGAACACCGGCTTCCGCGACGCTGCGCTTGAGAGCGTCAAGCGCGCCGACCAGAAATGCGAGATATTGCTCGGGGCTCAACTCGCCTGAGCCTTGCACGAATTCGCGGTGGCGAACCTGACCCAGTCCGGAGATGAAGCCGTCCACCGGAATGTTGTATGGAGGATCACAAAACGCCATGATCGGCTGCTCACCTCCAAGGAGGGAAGCCAGAGCCGCTCGATCAAGCGCGTCGCCACAGGCGATGCGGTGAGGGCCACAGAGCCAGACATCGCCGAGCTGAGTTACCGGCTTAGAAGAAGGCAGCGGAATGTCTGCCGGATCTTCAGTGAGCTCCATGTCGAAGCTCAGCGCCACAAGGGCAGAGAACTCCTTCTCGAGTCGCTCCTTGTCCCAAGCCGAGTCCTGCGGGATGCGGTTCAAAGCGAGGCGAAGCGCCCTCAGCTCCGGGTCGGAACGGCCGGTCGCCACGACAGCAGCGATCTGCTCCTCACCCATTTCGCGGAGCACAGCGTGAATCGCATGCCCATCGATAATCACATGATCCGGATCGACGATGATCGGCACCACCTGGCCGAACCGCTCGATCAGCTTCCGGAGCTTGCGGAGTTTGGCGCGATTGTGAACGCGTGCAGCCTTCTCATACGGGCGCACCGCGTCGAGATCAAGGTATGTGATGTTGATTGAATTACTAAGCACAAATGTCCTCCTGCCTGGGAGGACGCCGTTCCAGACGTCATTCACTTACTTGGACATCACTTGAACGGCAAGACTGCACACATGTGCACAGGAACATTACACAACTTCTACAAGAAAAATCGATGTCTCGGCGGCGCCCTGTCTCCTCTCTCGAATTTCATCTCGGACTCAGCCTGGACCCTCAATGGATCCGCCCCCGGGACCCCGAGAGAACGCCAAGTCGTTCACATATGTTGGTCCGAAAATGACCGATGTCAAGCTCGGCGACAGCCGTGCAGCCCGCTGCACGGCCTGAACGTATATAGATCCGCAGCGGTCCGGAGGGGTCACGTCCGTGACTATCCTGGCGCCTCGTCCGCCTGTACGGACGGGCAAATTGGCTCGGCCAATTAACATTCCTGACATCCGAGTTGCTTCCTGTTCACAATTGGCGGTTCCCTGTTCGTCCGAGAATTTTCGCTGTTCGAGTGCCCAGGGAAAATAGCCATCAATGGTCCGCCACAGCTATGTCTTCTGCCAGCGGCACTCGGCTTCGCGCCCGGAATCCCGTTCTTTCCCTGTATTTTCCCGTGCAACAGGGAATGCGATTGTGGAGACGAGTTCGCTCCAGACT
>JACCSN010000707.1 GCA_013812985.1 Hyphomicrobiales bacterium
GTTCATGGCGTCCCAACCGTTGCTGACACGTTCTTAATTCCCGCCGCGTTCTTGGAGGTGCCTGATGCCCCGCGCCGTACCTCGATTGATGGCACTGGTTTTCGTCTTCGTCGCACTGACCGCGACCATGGACACCACGGCGGCGCAGACCGCACCTTCAGGCTACGCTGGCGGCGGACAGGGATACACACGCACTGTCGATCAAGGCGTGACCGATCTTGACGCATATTGGAGCCTCGTATTCGCCGAAGCTGGAATCGCCTACCGCACACCAGAAGTCATCTTCTACGAAGGGACAACGCCGTCAGGATGCGGTGAGGCTTCAGGACCCTTCTATTGTCCCATCGACGAAACGATTTATCTCTCATTCGCGATTCTGGAGCAGATCGGTGCTCCAGACACGGATTACGTGCGGATCACCATTGCCGCCCATGAATGGGGCCATCACGTGCAGTTCCTGCTCGCCGTCCCAATGGAAGCGAGCAATCGCCTTGAGTTGCAAGCCGATTGCCTCGCCGGCGCCTTTACCGGTCACGTTGAGTCGCTCGGCCGCCTCGATCCCGGTGATGTGTCAGAAGCCGCCATCGCTTCCATTACGGCTGGAGACAGGATTGGGGCTCCACAGGATCAAATAGGCGCCCATGGCATCAACGACGACCGCTTGACTGCCTTTATGAACGGGTATGATGACGGACTCACCGAATGCGAGCTACCACTGAGTGTGGGAAGTGACGCGCAGAATGCTCCGGCTGGCTCTCGTCCGGCGGCGCTGCCGAACCCACCGGCGTCCGCCGCCGACTCGAGCACACTTCCCTCGCAACCCGCCTCTCCTCTGATCATCTCGACCGTGCTTCCAGCGGCACTCGCGTTGTCTCAGGGCCAGAATTTTCGTGTCCATGAGGAAGGGACGAAGTCGCTCGGCCAGATCGCCTCGGAATTCCCAAACCCCACGCTGGCCACGACGACGCTGCGTGACCTCGGCTTGCAAGAGAGCACCTACCGCATCTTTGCCGCTGACAATCCGCCCACTGACGCCGCGGGCTGGGTAGAATTGCACATTCATCGTGTCGCGACGATCGATGGCGCCGCCGTCCTCCTGCCGATCCTCGCCGAAGGCCGGATGACAACGACTGGTATGCAGCAGGTCGATCTCGGGCTGTTTAGCGATCAGTCGGTCGCGATGGCGGGTCCAGCCTTCAATGGCAATGAACTGACCATCTTTGCCCGCCGTTCGAACCTCATCATCCGCATCACCGGGATCACGCCCAGCGGCGATCCGACGAGCGATGTCATCGAGGCGATCCTGATCCCACTCCAACCACTCTCCGACGAGCCACGCCTCGTCTCGCCAGAATTGTGGGCTCTTTTTCCGGGCGCGGATTTCATTCCCAGTGGGCTAACACTGACGGAAGAGCATGCCCGTAGCGCGGGCACAATCGCCACCTCATTTGGGGATGTCAGTGACGCGGAGCGCCGTTTTCAGGCCTGGGGTTGGCGCGAGAGTGCGGCCCGCGTCTACACCGGCACATCCCCAGGCGCGGACCCGAACCGCGTCGAAGTCGTGGGCTTCCGGTTCGCCACCGACCAAGCAGCGATCGAGGCGCTCCCCTACTTCTTAGACGCTCGTGCCGCAGCGCTCAACTTGTCAGAAATTGAGGCACCAGGCGTTGGAGACGAGTCCCGCGCCATCGCCGGTCCCACCGACAGCGGCTTCAAGACCACCCTCTATGTGCGATTCGGCTCAGTCCTCTTCCGCTACAGCCTCTTGGGCAGAGGAAACTCCACAGACGATCTGCAATCCTTCTTTCGATAGAGCGGAATCAATGCCGCAAGATTCAGGCGACCGGCGGAGGCACCAGCAGCATGGGGACCATCGAGTTTATCCACGAAACGGAGTGGCGGGACCTCCCCGCGCCGGTCCGCGGCCAGGCGCGGCGCTGCCTCCTCGACACGCTCGGGGCCGCCATCGGTGGCCACCACACCGAGTTGTCGCGCATCGTCAACGACTTCGCGGCGTTGGCCTATGGCGGCCAGGGGGCGAGGCTCTGGCTCGACGGGCGTTCGGTCT
>JACCSN010000709.1 GCA_013812985.1 Hyphomicrobiales bacterium
TAACGCTCGGCAACGCCGGAAACGGAAGATGTGCGATCCGCCACGCGCAGGTCTCTTTGTGTCGAAAAGCCCGGGAAAGCTGGGCGTGAAGCTGTTGGCAAAGGCTCGGCGGCCGAGGTCCGGCGTGCCGGAGGCCAAGCCGCAGGTCGTCTAGCATAGGGGCTTTGGCCGTGCAACAAGCCGGGGCGCGGGGGAATGCGTCAGATTGGACCCTTTCGTCGGAATGATGATCGAAAGAAGCTGACCCACCTCCATGAAGCCAACCAGCCAAACGCAGGGTCGGGTGCTCCAGCGGCTCTGGGCCTACCAGCCCGTCAGGCAGCTCGCGCGAGCGATGGGCGTCTGGGAGCGGCGTCACAGGAACGAATTCGCCTACGACCGCGAGCGCTCCGACGTGCTCGTCGTCTCCATCCCGAAATCGGGGCGGACCTGGCATCGGCTGATGCTTGGGTATTACCTGGCGCGGAGTTGCGGCGAGGCAGAGGACCGGGCACTGAAGCTGGTTCACCTGTGCCGGAAGGCCAGGACCAAGCGGGTCTCGTATTCGCATAACGGCGTGAGCTTCCTCGACTGGCTGCCGGCGTCGAGCCCGGTGGTCGCCTCCCCGGAACTGTGGAGCGGAAAAGAGGTGCTGCTCCTCGTCAGGGACCCGCGGGATGTGCTGGTGTCGGCCTACCACCATTACCAGTTTCGCACGGCGACATTTCAGCGACCCATCTCCGATTTCATCCGCCGCCCGGAGACTGGCATCGCCAAGCTGATGACCGCCCATCATCGCTGGCACGACAACCGGCGCCTCGCCGCGTCCTTCCAGGTGGCCTCATACGAATGCATGCATCAGGACCCGAATGCGGTGCTTCGACAGACGCTGTCGCTGATCGGCCTGACAGAAGTCGATGAGGCGCTCATCGGCGAAACGGTGGAGTTCTGCCGCTTCGAGAAGATGCAGCAATATGAGGCGACTGATCGCTTCGGGTCGGCGCGGCTGAGGAACGAATCAGGCGACGCGAGATCCGCGAAAGTCAGGGAAGGCCGTGTGGGGTCCTACAGGAGCCATCTGTCCCAAGAGGACCAAAGCTTCATCGACGACTATATCGGGCGCGCAGGCGATCCATTCGCCGAGCCGTCGGTGGACATAGGCGCCCCCGTCTTGTCGGAGCCCGACAGAACATCCCGTCCGGGGTTCCGTTAACCGGAAAATCGGCTAGAAGCGGTAGAATCCTGATCGGCCATAGCTTTGAAGGCGACGCAAGGAATGATGCGGCTTTGTACGCTGAGCACCGGTTTTGCTTTTCTTCTCTTGTCCGTCGGCGCGGCGGCGCCGCTCCAGGCGGAGGCTGACCCGAAGGGACCTTATCTCCTGGCCGATGCGGAAACGGGCGAGGTCATCGAGCATTTCGATGCCGTGAGGCCCTGGTATCCCGCGTCCACCACCAAGCTGATGACGATCTACACCGTTTTTCGCGCCGTTCTCGCCGGTGAGATCCAACTTGATTCCCCGGTTGTCTACAGCGCCAACGCCGCCGCGCAGCCGGCGAGCAAGATGGGTTTCAAGCCAGGCGCGACGCTGACGCTCGATCATGCGCTGAAGATCATGATGGTCAAGTCGGCCAACGACATCGCCGTGGCGGTGGCAGAGGCGGTCGGTGGGAGCGTCCCCGGTTTCGCTGAGCGGATGAACGCGGCGGCGCGCCGTCTCGGCATGAGCCGCTCGCATTTCGTCAATCCGCATGGGCTGCCTGATCCCGGCCAGGTGACCACCGCGCGAGACATGGCTCTTGTCGGGCGGGCGCTTCTCGTCGAGTTCCCGCAACACCGCGACTTCTACAAAATCCACGCGATCGAGATCGGCGGCAAGGTTCTGAAGAACTTCAACCCGCTCCTGGAACGCTATCCCGGCGCCAACGGCATGAAGACCGGCTTCATCTGCGCCTCCGGCTACAATCTCGTCGCATCCGCGCGCCGGGGCGAGCGCGAGGTAATCGTCGTTGTGTTTGGCGAATACGGCGGCGAGGAGCGCGCCGAGCACGCGGCGGCGCTTCTCGACCAGGGCTTCCAGACCGACCCGAGGTTCACCCGGACTGGAACGACGCTCGAAACCGTGGCATCAGGGCAAGCTTATACCGAGCCGCTTGATATGCGCCCCTTCGTCTGCGGGGAAGGCAAGGCGCAAACGGCCGCCGATTCCGCCAAGCCTCAGGATCGCGGAGTGGCGACCGCCAACCTGACCGCCGCTGACGCGGAGCCGGTGTCCCGCCTCGGGCCGCCGATCTATCTGGGGCCACCCATCCAGGTTTCCCTGATCCCCGCCGCGAAGCCGCCCCCCAAAGGCCAGGCACGGCCAGGAACGGAGGGCTTCGTTGCCCGGATTCCGCGATCGCGGCCGCCGCAGGCCACAGATCCGCGGCCGGTCGATTTCATGGACGCATTTGCCCCGCTTTCATCGCCGAGCGTGGGGGGAGCTCCGCCGGCCAAGGCAATCGAATTCGCCACCGGCGCTCCAGCGCCGGCGCCCGGCACGTAACGCTGCCAAGGCTGTCGGCTCAGCTTAGCCTTTCTCGATTTCGAACTGCATCTCGCCGCCGTCCTCCCCTTTCGACCGGAGATGGTGGCCGTTCTCGCCGCAGAAATGCGGCACGTCGATCGCGGCCATCGGATCGGTCGTCAGCACGAGAAAGCGCGTTCCGGCCGGATGCGGAGCCATCCGCTTCGCCGTCTTCAAGACCGGCAGCGGGCATTTCAGCCCCCGGACATCGACCACCACCGTCTCGCCCATCAAAGCTCCTTCAGCCCGAGACCGTCGCCTGATCGCCAGGCTCTCGCGCTGGCTCAACACGAATGTTAGATTCGCGACACGAGGGTGGGAAGTCGGATGTCATGCTGAGCTGGATTGCGCGCCGGGGGCACGGTTGGGCCTGATCGAGCGCCTCGGGAGCGAATACGCCTACCTTTCCGGCGCGCTCCGTGCGCTTGCCAAGGTAAGCAGGATCGCCAGGAACCCCGGCCGGACCTATCCGGACGTGGCCCGCGACCTCGCACTTCAGTATGGCGACCGCGTCGCCCTCATCTCCGACCGTGAGCAGCTCACCTACCGGGAGTACGATCAGCGCGCCAATCAATACGCGCGCTGGGCCCTCGAGATCGGAATCGCCAAGGGCGATGTCGTCGCGCTGATGATGCCGAACCGGCCGGAATATCTGGCGGCGTGGCTCGGCGTCGCGCGGGCCGGCGGTGTGACGGCGCTCCTCAACACCAACCTCACCGGCTCGCCGCTCGCCCATTGCATCAACATCGTCAGGCCGAAGCACATCATCGTCGACGTGCAGCTTCTCGACCGTTTTCAGGAAGCGGCGGCGCATCTGAGCCTCGGCCCCACACTTTGGTGCCACGGCCACGCGCATGAGGGCTTCGAGCGCCTCGATACGCGGCTCGACGCCCTTCCAAACGGGACGATTCCCAAAGGCGAGCTGCCCATCCTCACCAACGACGACAAATGCCTGTTTATCTATACGAGCGGGACGACGGGGCTGCCCAAGGCCGCCAACATCAACCATTACCGCGTCCAATCGATCATGTTCGGTTTCAACGCCGCCATGCGGATGACCCATGAGGATCGCGTCTATGTCTGCCTGCCGCTTTACCACACGTCGGGCGGCGTGCTGGCTGCCGGGGCGGCGCTGACGGCAGGCGGGAGCGTATTCATCCGCGAACGCTTTTCGTCGACTTTGTTCTGGGACGACATCGTCCGCCATGATTGCACTGTGTTCCAGTATATCGGCGAGCTCTGCCGCTATCTCTTGAACAGCCCCGAGCACCCGCAAGAGACCCGGCACCGGGTCCGGCTCGCCTGCGGCAACGGGCTCCGGCCCGACATCTGGGCGGACTTCCAGCGCCGGTTCCGGATTCCAAGAATCCTGGAATGGTATGCGGCGACCGAAGGAAACGCCGTCTTCTTCAACTTCGACGGCAAGATCGGCTCGGTCGGCCGCATCCCCAAATGGGCGGAGCGGAAATTCGTCACCGAGGTGGTCCGCTTCGATTTCGACGCGGAGCAGCCGGTCCGCGGCGAGGACGGATGCTGCATCAAGTGCCCGCCTGGAGAGGTCGGGGAGGTGATTTCCAAGATCGTCAACGACCCGAAGAAGCCCAGCCAGCGGTTCGAGGGCTATGCGGACCCGGCCGCGACGGAGAAGAAGGTGCTGACCGATGTGTTCGCGAAGGGCGATCGCTGGTTCCGGACCGGCGACCTCATGCGCAAGGACGCGCTCGGCTACTTCTACTTCGTCGACCGGATCGGCGACACTTTTCGCTGGAAGGGCGAGAACGTCGCCACGTCGGAGGTTTCCGAAGCGATCACCGCGTTCCCCGGGATCAAGGAGGCCAATGTCTACGGCGTGCGCGTACCCGGCGCGGACGGGCGCGCCGGAATGGCCGCGCTGGTCGTGGAGGACGGATTCGACCTGGAAGGTTTTTGTCGTCATGTGGGAAAGCAGATTCCCGGCTTTGCTCGTCCGGTCTTCCTGCGCGTCCAACCGCAAATCGAGACGACCTCGACTTTCAAGCCGCGCAAGGTGGATCTGGTGAAGGACGGGTTCGACCCAGGCGTCATGAGCGATCCGATCTTCTTTCTCCATCCGGCCAAGCAGGCCTACTGCCGCCTTGATTCGGCGCTCCATGCCGAAATCTGCCAAGGCAAGGTGAAGCTGTGAACATCGAGGGGTTGCTGTGAGCGCAGGGAGCATCGCGGAAGCTGCCGAGATTGTCGCCTTCTGGCGCGAGGCCGGCCCCGATAGATGGTATGAGAAGAACGACAGCTTCGATCGGGCGATCGAGGCCCGCTTCGGCGCGCTGCATTCCACCGCAGCCGCTGGCGAGATGGATGCCTGGGCGAAGACGCCGGACGGGGCGCTCGCACTGATCCTCGTGCTCGACCAGTTCTCCCGCAATCTGTTCCGCGGCTCGCCGCAGGCATTCGCGCAGGACGGCAAAGCTCGTCAGGTCGCACGGGCGGCGTTGAATGCCGGATTCGACAGGCAGGCGGACCCGGCGCTCCGGGAATTCTTCCACCTGCCCTTCATGCATTCGGAGCTGATCGCCGACCAGGAGCGCTGCGTGTTGCTCTGTCACAGCCTTCCCGGCGCCGGCACCCTGCCCTATGCGCGCGACCACGAACGGATCATCCGCCGCTTCGGCCGGTTCCCGCATCGCAACAAGATCCTCGGCCGGCATACGAGCCCGGCTGAACAGCGTTTTCTGGACGGCGGCGGCTTCTCCGGTTGACATCCGAACGGCGCCGCGCCGCAACCCCGATTCAGTATGCGGGAGCTAAACTTAACCCCGCTTTAGCAGAAGTGCCTGAAGATCGCGGACTAAGTCACATCCCTATGCAGATGATCTTTCAGCGAACCGCCACATTTGAAACCGTGCGCCGCCCGCGGCAACCGTCGCGGCGCGGCGCTTTCGCGCTGGAGCCCGTCGACTCGCTCCCACGGCTCCTTCAACGGATCGCCGAGCTCGCGGGACGCTCGCTGGAACCCAATCCCTTCTTCCTGCCGGAATTTCTGGAGCCCGCCATCCAGGCTCTTGGCCGCCGGCGCGTGAAGCTCGCCACCATTTCCGACCGCGACGATCTGCGCTTCTTCGCGCCGGTCGTCGCAACCGGCCGCGGCCTGCTATCAGGGCCGCAGCTCCGGATTTGGACGCATCCCTATGCTCCCCTTGGATCGCCGCTGATCGATCGGGATTTCGCCAAGCAGATCGCTGAGAGCTTGCTGGCTCATTTGAGCACCAGCGGCCGCAGGCAGCTGACCTTGCCGGATCTGCCGCTCGACGGGCTCACCGCCGCGGCTTTGCGCGCCGCCGCCGGACGCCGCGGCTACGCGACCGAAGCATCCCTTCAGCTCAGGCCCATTCTTCGACCCCAAGCCGGCGATGGATTGCACACCTTTGATGAAATGGTCGCGCAAAAGCGCCGGCGGGAGCTGGACCGCCAGCTGCGGCGGCTCTGCGAGACCGGCTCGGTCAGCTTCATGCCGGCGCGCACACCTTCGGAGATCGACGCCGCCTTCAACATGTTCATCGCGCTGGAAGCGTCCGGCTGGAAGGGGCGGAAGGGAACGGCCCTGCAGCGGCGGGACTCAATCCTGCGTTTCGCCCGCGCCGCCGTGCAGCGGCTCGCGCAAAAGGAACAGGCAGCGATCGACGTCATCCGATTGGGTGACCGGCCCATCGCGGCGCTGATCCGGCTGGAGCATGGCGGCCTCTCGATCCCTTGGAAGATCGCCTATGACGAGGAGTTCGCGGCCTTCTCGCCGGGCAAGCAGCTGATGTGCGACGCGACGCGCCGCTGGCTGCTCGACCCCGCCGTGACGCGCGTCGATCCCGTCTGCGACGAGGACAATCCGCTGATGGCGGGCCTGTGGACGGAGCGAGAGCGCTACGGGACACTTATCATCAGCACGCGCCGCTGGGCGCTTGGGGCGCGCGTGAGCGCCGGCTTGATCAACTTGCGCAGCGCCGGCAAGCGCCGGGCGAAAGCGCTGTTGAGCCGCAAACGCCCGACGAAATCGACGGCCAGGAAGAGCAATTAGACCCGCGCGCCGAGACGACCGATGCAAGGGCAACATCGGCGCTGTTGCCTGGCTTTGCCGCGGAAAGGCGCGCTCGGCGGGTTCAAAAAGCCGGCCATTAGGCTAGGATGCCTTTGGGCGGCGGACCGCTCCACGAACATGGACGAGCGGCAACGATGAGCCAGGCTGACAACGCCGACGTGAATGCGCTTGGCGAAATGATGCTGATCCAGGGAACCATGCAACGGCAGTTCATGCGCGCCGTCCTGCGGCGGCTGGCGACGGACGTGCCGACCTTCGACGCCGAAATGCTGCTGGCCGAGCTGGAATTCCTGCGTGAAAGCCTTGCTGAGAACAAGGACAGATCGGCGATCCACGGCTTCGCCCTGAAGGAGTGGGAGCGGCTTGCGGAGATGGCGGTCGCCGCGATCGCCTCGACAAGGGCGCCGATGGAGAAGCACTGAGCCTCTTCTCCAAATCACATGCGCCGAAGCACGACAGATCATTTTGACGCCGAAGCTTGCCCTTCGAGACGACAACATCCATTTTCCACACGTTGTAGACTGCGGATGCCAAGGATGAATGAGCCGCATTACGGTCGCTGGCAGGACATGGCGATCGCTCCAAAGGACGGCGCCAGGGTGCTCGTGGAGGTGCGCGCAAGCGAGCAGGGCCCGGCGGAGGTCGACGTGGCGCGATGGGCCAAGCCGGACCGGTCGGCCGAGGCGTGCTGGATCGCGGCCGATTCCGATCCGGGCTGCGTCATCGCCTACGCGGAAGCCGAGCTCCTGGGCTGGATGCCGCTCCCGGCGCCTTTGCCGAAGCTGCGGCCGACGAG
>JACCSN010000712.1 GCA_013812985.1 Hyphomicrobiales bacterium
CGTCTGGACGGTCCTGATCGCCGGCTTCGTCGTGGTGATAAACGCCTATCAGCAGCCGCGCACCGAGCCTGGCAATGGGCATTCCGATCCCGGTAATGATCCTCATCGAGGTCGCGCTCACGATGGCGATCGTCGCCCGCAAGCACCGCTTCGGCCGCCATGTCTTCGCGATGGGCGGCAGCCCCGAAAACGCCGAGCTCGCCGGCATCAACACGCGGCGGCTCACGCTCCTGGTCTTCGTGCTCATGGGCGTGCTGTCCGGGCTCGCCTCCATCGTCATCACGGCGCGCCTCAACGCCGGCGCCAGCGTCACCGGCACGATGACCGAGCTCAACGTCATCGCCGCCGCGGTGATCGGCGGCACGTCGTTGGCCGGCGGCGTCGGCACGATCTATGGCGGCGTGATCGGCGCCTTGATCATGCAGAGCCTGGAGAGCGGAATGATCCTGATGGGGGTTCCGACGCCTTTGCAGAAGATGCTGCTGGCCGTCGTCCTCATCCTCGCGGTGTGGATCGACATGATCTACCGACGGACGCGCCGCCCATGACGGCGCTCGTCGAGCTGCGCCGGATCACCAAGCGGTTCGGTGGAATCCACGCCGTCGAGAATGTCAGCATCGAGCTTGGCCGCGGCGAGGTGGTCGGCCTTCTCGGCCATAACGGCGCCGGCAAGTCGACGCTGATCAAGATTCTGTCCGGCGTCTTCCCCGCCGACAGCGGCCAGATCCGCGTCGACGGCGCGCCGGTGACCATCCGCTCCACCCGCGACTCCAAGGCGCTCGGCATCGAGACGATCTATCAGAACCTGGCGCTGTCGGAGAACCTCGACGCGGTCGCCAACCTCTTCCTCGGCCGGGAGATCACCGGCCGCTTCGGCTTCATGAACGAGGAGGCCATGGAAATGGCGGCCCGGAGCACGCTGGGGCGCATGAAGCTCCGCCTGCCGCCACTCAGCAATCTAGTCGCCACCCTGTCGGGCGGCCAGCGCCAGGCGGTCGCCATCGCCCGCGCCATTCACTTCAACGCCCGCGTCCTCATCATGGACGAGCCTACCGCGGCGCTCGGTCCCGAGGAGACCGGAAAGGTCGGCGCCCTCATCCGCGAGCTCGCCGCGCAGGGCATCGGCATCATCCTGATCAGCCACGACATCCACGACGTGTTCGACCTTGCCGACCGCCTGGTGGTGCTCAAGAACGGCCGCCTCGTCGGCGCTGTGCGCCCCCAGGACGTGAGCCAGGACGACGTGCTGTCGATGATCATCGCCGGTACGACGCCGGTGCGGGCCGCATCGTGACCGGGCCCGGCCGGGCGTCCAGTGATCATTGACGCTCATGTCCACCTCTGGCGGCTGGCGCGCGGCGACAACCTGGCGCTTACGCCGGATATGGCGCCGATCTACCGTGACCGCGAGCCGGGCGACCTGCGCCCGCTCCTCGACCGCGCCGGGATCGACCGCGTCGTCGTGGTGCAGGCAGCCTGGACGATCGCCGAAACCCTGTTCACCATCGGCCTCTCGGTCCGCTTCCCGTGGATCGCCGGCATCATCGGCTGGGCCGACCTGACCTCGCCGTCGCTCCGGGAGGAGATCGACGCGCTGCTCCTCACCGGTAGGCTGAAGGGTATCCGGCCGGTGGACGCGAACGACAATCGCTCTGTCGCCTGGCTGCTCGACGACGGCCTGCAGCGCGGCTGGGACATTGTCGCGGCTGCCGATCTCCCCGTCGACTTGTTGGTCCAGGACTGGCGCGAGGTCCCGGTCGCCACCGCGCTCGCCCGCCGCCGGCCAGGCCTGCGCTTCGTCCTCGATCATTGCGGCAAGCCGGACATCGCCGGTGGGCGGTTCCAGCCCTGGGCCGGCAGCCTTGCCGAGCTCGCGCGGCTGCCGAATGTCGCCTGCAAGCTTTCCGGCCTCGTTAACTGCGCCGCGCCCGGATCGGGTGCGGCCGAGCTGAAGCCCTACACTGATCACGTCCTCGCCTGCTTCGGGCCCGAGCGGGTCCTCTGGGCGAGCGACTGGCCGCCGCTCGACCTCGCCGCAGACTACGCGACCTGGAAAAGCGTTTCCGCGGATCTGCTCGCTCCGCTTTCCGTAGATGCCCGCCAAGCCGTTTTCGGCCGCACCGCCGAAGAACTCTATCGCCTTGAACCACCAAATCCGGAGTGACTTGCAATGACAGCAAAATCGAGCGTCGGCTTCATCGGCGTAGGCCTGATGGGGCATGGCGCGGCGAAGAACATTCTGGAGCGCGGCGGCTACGCGCTGACGGTCCTCGGCCACCGCAACCGCGAGCCGGTGGACGATCTCGTCGGCCGCGGCGCCGTCGAAGCGGCGTCGCCCGCCGAGCTCGCAGCGCGGAGCGACGTCGTCATCCTCTGCCTGCCGTCGTCGGTTGAGGTGGAGGCCACCGTCTACGGGAATGCCGGGCTTCTCGGCAGCCTGCGCGAGCGCTCGGTGCTGATCGACGCCACCACCAACGATCCCGCGACCACGCGGCGGATCGGCGCCGACCTTGCCGGCAACGACGTAGCCATGATTGACGCCGCGCTCGGCCGCACGCCCAGGGAGGCTGAGGCGGGAAAGCTCAGCACCTACGTCGGCGGCGATACGGCGGTTCTCGACCGCGTCCGGCCGGTGCTGGAAAGCTATTGCGACACCATCGTCCATTGCGGACCGCTCGGCGCCGGCACGACCTGCAAGCTGGTCAACAATTCGATCACGATCGGCATGGCCTCGCTATTCGCCGAAGGCTTTGCGACGGCCGCGAAGCTGGGCGTCGACCTCGGCGCTCTCGCCGACGTCCTTTCGGCGGGCGGCGCCAACGGCCGCATGTGGCAGATGATGGAGCCGTGGATCCGCTCCGGCGACGACAGCGCGCTGAAGGGGCCGCTGCGTATTGCCGTAAAGGACGTGCGCAGCTACGGCCGCATGGCGGAGAATGCCGGGGTGGCGGTATTCATCGCTCAGGCAGTGAACCAGACGTTGCGGCTCGCCATCAACCAGGGCGATCCGGAGGTCTTCCTGCCGGCCTTGCCGGGCGTCCTCGCCGAGCTGAACGGGACCAAGATTTACCGCGCCTGACGGTTGTTGCGCTACGCCGCGCGCACGATAGCGGCCGCCCGCTCGCCGACCACGTAGCAGGTGAGGTTGGTGTTGTGCATGACGGTGTCCGGGAACACGCTTGAATCGGCGACCATGAGGCCGTCGATCCCGTGGACGCGAAGCGTGGGACCGACCACGCTCACGGCAGGGTCGGAACCCATGCGGCAGCTGCTGCTCTGGTGGTGGGCCGAGGCCAGCATCGTCTTCAGGTAGGACGCAAAATCTTGGCCGGTGTCGACCAGCTTGGCATTGGCCCTCGCAAACGGGCCGGTGGCGAGGAGCGCCCTGATCCCTTCATAAGCGTCGCCGAATCGGGCGATGTCGCCCTCCGCCGCGAGGTAGTCATGGTCGATAAGCGGCACGTCGCCCGGATCGCGGCCGGTGATCTCCACGGTTCCGGAGGATTGTTGCCGGCAGATATAGGTGAAGAGACCGGCGAGCCCGTCCTCCTCGTCGGCGGGGAAGGGGTGCGTGTGCCAATACGGCTCGCCGTTCTCGCGCGCGGCGCCGCGCCAGGTGGTGGCGAAGAGGCGCCCCGTCATTGCGGAAATCCCATCGGTGCGGAAGAAGAACGCGCAGCCGGGATGGTCGGTGAGATTGCGGCCGGCCGGCAGATCCGCAACCACGCTGATGCCGTGCCGCCGGAGCAGCTCGGCCGGGCCGATGCCGGAACGCTGCAGGATCAGCGGGCTGTTGTAGACGCCGGCCGCGACTATAACGCGTTCGGCGCGCGCCTCCTCGCGCCCGCCGGGCCCGACCCAGGTGACGCCGGCGGCGCGGTGCCCGGCCAGGAGGACGCGATCGACCACGCTGGAGCCGCGGATGGTGAGGTTCGGCCGCGGCCGCGCCGTGCGGAGGTAGGTGTTCAGCGTTCCCTGCTTCGCTTCCTTGAAGCGGTTGTGCGGAAACGTCCCAAAGACGCCGCTGTCGAAGCCGACATCGTTGAGGTCGGGGGCGTGCGGCACGCCTAGCGCCGCACAGGCCTCGACGAAGACGCGGTTCACCGGCGCCCAGCCCGATTCGGGATAGCGCTGGATGACGATCGGGCCGTTGTTGCCGTGCACCGGGCGATCGCCGAAATCGCGATCGGTCTCGATGCGCCGGAACAAAGGCAGCAGGCTCTGCCAGTCCCAGCCCGGGCAGCCGAGGCCGGCCCAACGGTCCATGTCGAAGCTAGCCGGACGGACGGCAATCGTCGAATTGACCATCGACGAGCCGCCGACGAGCCGACCGCGCGGCAGCCTGATCGGGCGGCCGCCTCGGCGTCCCGCCCGGTCGCGGTCGATGATGCCCCAGTCGAATTCCGGCAGGCCCGAAACGCGCCAGCTGTGCT
>JACCSN010000739.1 GCA_013812985.1 Hyphomicrobiales bacterium
GCACTACCCAGGCGATGACGAACACGATCGCGAAGATGATCACCGGCACCGGAATGCCGGCGAGAAAGCCCTGGCCGAGGAAGCGGAACTCGGGGCTGAGATTGGGGATCGGTCGACCGTCCGAATACAGCAGGGTGGCGCCGCGGGCGACCGACAGCATGCCGAGCGTGACGACGAAGGCGGGCACGGAGAAACGCGCGATCAGCGCGCCGTTGATCGACCCGAAGAGCGCGCCGGTCGCGACGGCCGCCAGAAAAGCCAGAATCGGCGGCGAAGCCGCCTCGCCGGTGACAAGGCCACCGGCGACGACGCCGGATATCGCCAGGATGGAGCCGATCGACAGGTCGATGCCGCCGGTCAGGATGACGAAGGTCATCCCGATCGCCAGGATGCCGTTGATCGACACCTGCCGGAGCACGTTCAGGATATTGACGGTCGACAGGAAGTTCTCGTTGGCCAGCGCTATAGCCACAAACAGGATGAGGAACGACAGGACGATGCCGTAGCGCGCCAGGAAGTCGCCGAAGGCGGCCGAGGAGCGTCTGGCTGGCGTGTCGGTGGTGGCCATGGAAGCGTCAGCTCGCCAGATGCACGAGGCGATCCTGCGTCGCCTCCGCACCGGAAACCTCGCCGGCGATGCGGCCCCGCCGAAAGACCAGGATACGGTCGGCGTTGGCCAGGAGCTCGGGGATTTCCGACGAGATCAGCAGGACCGATCGCCCGGTCTCCACGAAGCTGGCGAGGAACGCGTAGATCTCGCGCTTGGCCGCCTCGTCGATGCCGCGGGTCGGCTCGTCGCAGAGGAGGATGCGCGGCTCCGTCTCGATGCAGCGCGCCATCACGACCTTCTGCTGATTTCCGCCCGACAGGCTGCTCACCACCATGTCGCGCGACGCGGCGCGGATGCCGAACCGGCGGATCTCGCCATCGACCGCGGCGATCTCCGGCTTGCGGCGCATGAAGCCGAAGCGGGAGAAGCGCTTGAGGGCTGACGCCGTGATATTGCGCCGGACCGAGGAGGAGAGGACGAGCCCGGTCTCCTTGCGATCCTCCGTCACGATCGCGATGCCGTGGCGGAGGGCGTCGCCCGGATAGTCGATGCGGACGGGCGCGCCGCCGATCAGCAGCTCGCCGGAATCCTTCGCGGAATTGCCGTAGAGCGCGTTGACGAATTCGCTGCGGCCGGCGCCCATGAGGCCGTAAAGGCCCAAAATCTCGCCTTTCGCCAGCGACAGCGAAATATCCTCGAACTGCCCGGCGCGGCTGAAGCTCCTCGCCTCCAGCATGGTCTCGCCGCTGACGATCGCCGCTCGCCTTTTCCGCTCGCCGAGGTCGCGGCCGACGATGAGGCCGATCAGGCGCTCCCGGTCGATGTCGGCGAGCGATCCGGTCTCGATGAAGCGGCCGTCGCGCAGGACCGTGTAACGATCGGCGATCGAGAAGATGTCGGTCAGGCGGTGGGATACGTAGATGATGCCGACGCCATGGGCCTGCAGCGACCGGATCGCCTTGAAGAGCGTCGCCGTCTCCTTCTCGCCAATCGCCGAGGTCGGCTCGTCCATGATCAGGATGTCGCTGTCGCGGCTGATCGCCTTGGCGATCTCCACGAGCTGGATGCGGGCGACCGACAGCGAGCGCATCCGCACGCGCGGGTCGATGTCGAAGCCGAGCCGGGCGAAAAGCGCCGCGGCGTCGGCGATCAATTTCCGCGTGTCGACGAACCAGCCCGAGCGGCGCGGCTCGCGGCCGAGAAAGATGTTCTCCGCCACCGTCATGTCGAGGACGGGGCTGAGCTCCTGGGTGATCATGGCGACGCCGTCGGCGAGCGCCTCGGCCGGGCTCGCATAGGCGACCTCGCGGCCCTTGCAGGCGATCGTTCCCGCGTCCGCCCGGATCAGGCCCATGAGGATGTTCAGGAAGGTCGACTTGCCGGCGCCGTTGCCGCCGCAGAGCGCGTGAACACTGCCGCGCCGCAACTCGATGCGGCCATCTATGAGGGCCGGAACGCCGGAGAAGGCCTTCGCCACGCCCGACGCGGAGACAAGCACATCGCCGAATGCAGTCGGCGCGACGCCCGCGACGCTCCTCCCGTCTCCGGCTGCCGCGGCATCGGCGCCCATTCGGCTTCCTCCCATGTGACCGGCTCCAGCCGGTCGTCGAATTCTCGTTCCCGCGTCGCGTCAAGCCGCCCGGGCGACCTCCGCCTTGCGGCGCGCCTCGGCCATGCGCGATTCGATGAAGCTCTTCGCGTGGCGCGCCACGTCGACGCTGTCCGTCCAGGTGTTCCGCCAGATGCCGCAGGTGATCGACAGGTCCTTGTCGACCACCTCCGACGAGAAGGATTCGAACGTGATGAAATCGTCGTAGCCGGTCTCGACGAGGGCGTCGAAGATCGGCTCGAACTTGATCGTGCCGGCGCCGAGATAGCCGCGGTTGCTCTCGCCGATGTGGAAGTAGCCGAGCCGGTCGCCGGCGAGCCGGATCGCCTGGACCGGATCGGCTTCCTCGATATGCATATGGAAGGTGTCGAGATGCAGGAAGATGTTGTCCATGCCGGTGTCGCGGATGAACGCCATGCCCTGGGCGGTGGTGTTCAGGAGGTTCGTCTCGAAGCGGTTGACGATCTCCAGGTTGAGCGTGACCCCGGCCTCTCGCGCCTGCTCCGCCGTCTTTGTCAGAGCGGCGACGCTGTTGGCCCAGCCGCGCTTCGTCGGCAGGTCGTAATATTTGCCGTGCGCCGAGAAGATGATGCCGCCGAGCTTGGCGCCGCCGAGGTCGCGGGTGACGGACACGGCCTCGGCGAGAACGGCCTCGCCGCGTGCCACGGCGGCGGAGTCCTCGCTGGAGATATCGGCGTCGGGCGGCAGGCCCATGGTGACGACCACCTTCAGGTCGAAGTCGGTGAGCCGGCGCGCCAGCCAGGCCACGTCGAATTTCTTCGGATCGAGGCGGGGAAACTCGATCAGCTGATAGCCGAGGCCGTGCGACTTCTCCATCGCAGCCTCCAGATTCTCCCGCGCCGAACCGCCGGTCCAGACGAAAGCATGGATGCCAAGCTTCAACATCGAACGCTTCCCCTCTCGGCGCTTCCGGCCGTTCTTTCTCGCTCAGCGCCGCACCGGTATCCGAACGGCCCAGCAAGTGCTCGACTTTGATTTGTGCTAGCAGCCAACAAATCCGGAAGCAAGGGCATCCGATCAGCCGGCTGGCACGGCTTGAAAGCCGGAACTTGGCATCGAACGCGCGCCATGGAGCGACGCTCAAAACATTCGCGGCAAAGGAGGGGAAATTGGCTCTCAAGCGAGGATTGGACGGCAATGTCGTCGTGATCACGGTCGGGAGTCCCGGCGATGGGGGCTCTGACGCCCGGGGCATCCGTGACGCCAGAGAAGTGGCCAGTGGCACGTCTCGACGGTGCAGAACCTGCTCGCAAGGACGGAGCGGCTCGGGCGTGCCGGGCTTTAGAGTCTGTCCGAGATCATTTGGGTCCCTGACAGAGCCTTCGCAGCATCAGCCGGATTGACGACCAGCGCAGGAACGCGAGTGCCGATCGGTTGAGGCATTCCCAGTCCTTTGCCAGTCGTCGGCATCGATTGAGCCAACCGATTGTTCGTTCGACAATCCAACGCTTTGGCAGAACGATAAAGCCCTTCGCCGCGTCGGACCGCTTGACGATCTCGACGTTGACCTGACGCACGACACGCAGCAAGGCGCCTTGGAACCGTGGTCCCTGGTAGCCCGCGTCGGCATAAAGCTTCAGCAGGAAGGGATACATGCCGAACAGCGTGGCCATCACCAGCACGCCACCATCGCGGTCCTGGATATCGGCCGCGTGCACGATGGCGTGGAGCAACAGGCCCTGCGTGTCTACAAGGAGATGGCGCTTCTTGCCCTTGATCTTCTTGCCGGCGTCGAAGCCATGCGGATCGATGCGCGCCCCCCTTTTTCCGCGCTCTTGACGCTTTGGCTGTCAATGATCGCGGCGGTTGGGCTGGCTTCCCGTTCGGCCTGGTCTCGGCATTTCACGTAGAGAGCATGGTGAATGCGATCCAGCGTGCCGTCGTAGTCCCAGAGGGAGAAGTAGCCGTTCACCGTGCTTCGCGGCGGCAGGTCCTTCGGGATCGCGCGCCACTGGCAGCCGC
>JACCSN010000772.1 GCA_013812985.1 Hyphomicrobiales bacterium
CGACCCGGTCGGACACCGCTGTCGCCACGCCGATGTTCTGCTCGATGACGAGGATCGCCATCTCGCCCTCCCGGGCGACCGAAACCAGCATGCGCTCGACCTGATCGACGATGGCCGGCGCGAGCCCCTCCGTCGGCTCATCCATGATGAGGAGCTTGGGATTGCTCAGAAGCGCGCGCGAGATCGCCAGCATCTGCTGTTCGCCGCCGGAAAGCTGCGAGCCGCCATTGTCGCGGCGTTCGGCAAGTCGCGGAAATGTTTGGTATACGCGCTCGACCGTCCAAGCCGCATCGCGCCGATTGCTGGCCGTAAGCCGCAGATGCTCATCGACCGAGAGGCTGGGCCAGACACGACGGCCCTGCGGCACGTAGCCGACGCCCATCTGATTGATCTCGTGCGGCTCCAGCGAGGAAACCTCCACGCCGTCGACGCGGATCCCGCCGGAACGCGGCCGCTTCAGGCCGACGATGGTGTTGCAGAGCGTGGTCTTGCCCATGCCGTTGCGGCCGACAACCGACAAGACTCCGCGTTCAAGAACAAGCGAGACGCCTTGGATGGCGTGGGACTCGCCGTAGTAAACGTGCAGATCGTCGATCCGGAGAGCCGGCTTGCCGGGGCGCTCAACCATGACCGCCACCGAGGTAGATCTCCTGCACCTCAGGGTCGCTTTCGATCTCCGCCGGGGCGCCCTCCTTGAAGACCTTCCCGTTGTGCATCATCGAAACGTAGTCCGATACGCGCAGCGCCACATCGAGATCATGCTCGATGATCACGTAGCCGATGTGCCTGGGCAAGGCGTTGAGGATGGCGATCAGGTCACGGCGCTCCATCGGGGAGAGGCCCGTCGCGGGTTCGTCGAGGAGGATGAACCGCGGCGCGCCGGCCAGCGCCAGCGCGATTTCCAGCTGGCGCTGCTGGCCGTGGCTGAGCGTGGCGACCAGCATGTCGCGTTCGCCGTCCAGGTGGACGGCGTTCAGGATCAGCTCTGCCTGCGCCATGTTCACGTCCGCCGGGCGCGGCCTCACGAGTGAGAAGCGGCCGCGCGAAACCCCCCGGCACGCCAGGAACATGCTGTCCTTGACCGAGAGCCCGCCGAACAACTGCGATATCTGGTAGGTGCGCCGAAGGCCGCGGCGGATGCGCTCATGCGGCGGCAGGACCGTGATGTCCTCGCCGAAGAACCGGATGCGTCCGGCGGTGGGCAGGAAGTCGCCGGTGATGGCGTTGAAGAGGGTGGTCTTGCCGGCCCCGTTGGATCCGAGGACCGCGCGCCGCTCTCCGGGCGCGATCCTCATCGTAACCCCGGAGACAGCCACCAGCGCCCCGAAGTGACGCGACACGCCGTCCAGCTCCAACGCAAATGCGTTGGAGCTTTGAAGACGCGACGCGACCAAGCTCTCCGACACGCGTAAATGCCTGCCGGCGTGAATCGCTTACGGACAGCTCGGGTTTTCGCGGCTGACCGCGCCAAGCGCCAGGAACTCCTCCTCGGCGATCCCGAGCGTCTGATTGATCTGTGGAATCACCTTTATGAACTTGTTGTAAAGGTTGCCGTCCGCGCCTTCCGACACTTCGGTCAGGTAAATATCGGCGACCGCGTTGCGGTTCTTGTCGAGCGACAATTTGCCGGTCGGCGTCTCGAAGGAAAGCTTGGACAGCGCGTCGCGAAGCTTGGCGCCGCCGTCGGAAACATCGCCCCCGACCTGCTCGAGCGCCAGCAGCGCCGCCTTGGTGTTGACGTAGTAGGCATGGGCGAAGAGCGAGGGCGACGGGAACGCGCCATCCTGCTTCTTGTAAGCCTCGACGAACGCCTTCCATGCCGGCGTGTCGTTGGTGTCGGCGATCGGACCCGCTGACGGCGTCCCGATGACGACGTCGCGAATCTTGCCCTTCGAGGACAGGACCGTCTGGTCGACGGTGATCGAGCCGCCGATCAGCGGCGCTTCGCCGCCGGCCTGTTGGTACTGGGTCAGGAAGTTGACGCCGTCGGCGCCGCCCAGAGCGACGTAGATCGCATCGACATCGTCCGGAATGGCGGCGATGACCGATGAATAGTCCTTGTTGCCGATCGGCACCCAGGATTTGGACGGAACCGTGCCGCCGGCCTTGCAGAACTCGGCCATGAAGCCGAAGACCTGCGTATAGGGGAACGAATAGTCCTCCGCCACGGTGGCGACTTTCCTGTAGCCCTTCTCGTTGAAAGCGTAGGCGCCGAGCCCGGCCATCCATTGCGCGCCGTCGGTGGAGAAGCGGAAGAAGTTTTCAGCCGGATCGCGCAGCGTCGTGTCCTGAGCGGCCGACGAGCCGTTGATGAAGGTCACCTCCGGCTGCGTCTTGGCATAATCCTTCACGACGATGCCCTCGTCCCCCGAAAGCGGGCCGACGACGATCTTGACCCCGTCCTGCTCGACAAGTTTCCGCACCGCGCGCGCCGCGCTGTCGGGCGAGGCGTCGGACGAGCCGCGGACGATCTCGATCGTCTTGCCGGCGACCATGCCTCCGACCTCGTCAACCGCCGTCATCGCGCCGCGCATGCCGTCTTCGCCAAGCACCGTGAAGGGGCCCTCGAAGGTCGCCAACACGCCGATCCGGATCGTATCGTCCTGAGCAAGCGCAAGCGAGGGGGCGGCGAGGCCGGTGGCGACCGTCAGCGCCAGAAACATACGTCGTTGGATATTCATGCTTTCCTCCCTGTTTTTCGAAGATGCTTAGTTCAGCGGCTGCGGCGCCGAAGCGCCGGAGCGCAAGGACTCCTGGGCGAAATGGGGCTTGAACCGGCTCCATAACCCAAGAAGACCATCCGGTGAGACGAAGACGATGACCAGAAACACCAGGCCGATCAGCGTATTGAAACGCTCGGCCCCGACGATGTCTATGGCGAAGGTCTGCATCAAGACAACGATCAATGCGCCGAGGAAGGGGCCGATCGGGTGGCGCATCCCGCCGATCACGGCGATGATCAGGACATTGGTCGCGGCGCCCACCCCGATCGTTCCGGGCGAGATGCGTCCATTCAACCAGACGAGCAGGACGCCCGCCAGGCCGGCGATGATGCCGGCGTAGAAAAACGCGGCGATCTTGTGGGCGGTCACATGGAACCCGAGGGCACGCATGCGGCGGGGGTTGTCGCGGATCGCTTGCAAGGCCAGCCCAAAGGTAGAGCGTGATCCGTAGAGCACCGCCCCATAGGCGAGCACCGCGACGGCAAGACAAAGATAGTAGAACGGCGCCGGATCGCGCCAGCGCACGCCCCAGAACTCCGGCGCGCGGACACCCGTGAAGCCGGGAAAGCCGTTAAATAAAGCGTAGTTCTGCTGGGCGAAGTAGAACACGGCCGTGGCGATCGCGAGCGTGATCATGATCGTGTAGATGCCGTCGGTGCGGGCCGAAACCGCGCCGATCAGAGCCGATGCGATTCCGCCGACGGCGACCGCGAACGGGACGAGGATCCACCAGGGCCAGCCGAACCCCAGGACTCCGGAATTGTTCTCACCAAGGATCGCGATCGTGTACGCGGCGAGACCGGCCACGCTGATCTGCGCCAGGCTGATCATGCCGCCATAGCCCGCCAGCATCATGAGCGACAGGGCGATCATCCCGAAGATCAGGGAATAGGCGCCGATCTGCGTCAGGAAGAAATCCGATGCGATCACGGGATAGACGAGAAGCGCGGCCAGGAGCGCGATGTGCGCAGCGCCAATCTCGCCGAAGACGGCCTCCAGCCGCGATCTCCGGCCTGCCGTTTCCGTCATCATCGGGCTCGCCCCATGATGCCTTGCGGGCGGATCGCCAGCGTGACCACCATTATGACGAAGGTCAGCACGATGCCGTAAGTCGGGAAATAGACGAGGCCGATCTGCTCGGCGAGGCCGATGAGGAGCGCGCCGATGGCGGCGCCGGTGATCGAGCCCATGCCGCCGACGATGACGACCACCAGCGAGGCGAGCAGATAGCGCACGTCCTCGCCGGGGGCGACCGAAAGGGCCGAGCCCCCTACGACCCCGGCGAAGCCGGCAAGCCCCGCGCCGATCGCGAAGACGATCGCGAAGACGGCATGCACGTTCACGCCGGATGCCGACAGCATGGCCCGGTCGTCGACGCCGGCGCGTATCATCATGCCGACCCGCGTGCGGTTGAGCATCAGCCATAGCCCCACGCCGACCGCGATGGCGACGCCCAGCACGACGAGACGGTAGAACGGGTAATTGATGAACACCGCGTCGCCGTTGGACCTGTAGGCCGTGATGATCGGCAGCTTCACGGCGCCGTCGAGCCATTCCGGGGTGGTGATCTGGTATGTCGTTCCGGTCCACATCCACAGCATCAGGTCGGCGGCGACGATCGAGATGCCGATCGTCACCAGCGTCTGCCGGAGGTCGTCGCCTTCGATCCGGCGGAAGACGAAGACCTGCATGGCGAGGCCGATGATCGCCAGCGCGATGAAGCCGGCGGCGACGCCCGCAAGCCAATAGCCGGTCCGGGCGGAGACCTCGTATCCGATGTAGGCGCCGAGCAAATAGAGCGAGCCGTGCGCCAGGTTGACGTTGCGCATCAGGCCGAAAACAAGGGTGAAGCCGCTCGCCACCAGGAAATACAGGCCGGCGAGCGTGACGCCGTTGAGGATGGAGCTGACGAAGGCCTTCTTGGAGATCAGGACGGCGTTCAGCCAGGTCGGCCAGACTGCGAAGGTCAGCCATGCGAGCAGAGCGGCAGCCAGGAGCCAGAGGAGACTCCAGGCCTGCCGCCTGCTGAAGGCGCCGGCGGCGACGCCCTCTCCGACCTGCTGATCCAGGACGCTCATGCGGTCAGGCGCCGGCGCTGCTCGTTCATCCGCGGGGCTTTGTGGAACTTGCCGTCCTTCATGATGGCGAGGATGCGGTTCTTGTCCTGCAGGATGCGGACGTCGGCGATCGGATCGCCGTCGACCAGCAGCAAGTCGGCCAGATAGCCTTCCCTGATCTGGCCCAGTTCGTTGCCCATCAGCATGATCTCGCCGCCATACTTGGTCGCCGCCATGATGGCTTCCATCGGGGAGAAGCCGAGCATCTCGACGAATGTCTGGATGTCGCGGGCATTGGTCCCTTGCGGCGTCCAGGCGAAGCCATAGTCGCCGCCGATGCAGATGCGGATGCCGCGCCGATGCATCTTCTTCATGGTCGCGACGCACATTTCGAGCTCGCGCTCGTAGAGCATCGCGATTTTCGACCCCGGCTTGATGCCCCATTCCGATGCTTCGCGCGCCGTGTTGATCAGCCAGGCGATGCCCGGAGCGACAAAATGCTTGTCCTTCGCGGCTTCCAGCATGTCGAGCGCCTCCTCGTCGGCGAAGGAGGCGTGATAGATGTTCTGGATCCCATGCCGGATGCACTGCTTGACCGAGCCCGAGGAGCGGGCATGCGCCGACACCACCTTGTTGCGGCAGCGCGCCTCCGAGCAGGCCATCGCCACCTCTTCCTCCGACATCGGCGTCTCTTCCGCGCCCATGCCGGTGATCTCCTCGCCGGACAGGTTGAGCTTGATGGAATCGACGCCGTATTTGATCAGCTTGCGCACCGTCCGGCGGAT
>JACCSN010000776.1 GCA_013812985.1 Hyphomicrobiales bacterium
GGCGAGCACGGCGCCCCACGCGACGCCGGCGACGCCGAGATCGAGGCCGGCCACGAACCACACCGAAAGAACGATGTTCAGAGCGGCGAAGAGGGTCTGGACGCCAAGCGCCGTTCCCGACCGGCCAACGCCCAACAGCCAGCCGAGCAGCGCGAAATTGACGAGGCTGAACGGCGACGCCCAGATGCGGATCGTCAGGTATTGGCGCATCGCGAGAGCGACAGAGGCCCCTGGATCCATGAGCAGGACGCCTGCCGCGACGAGCGGCGTCTGGAGCATAAGGATCAAGAGGCCGCTCAGCGCGGCGACGATCAGGGCGCGGCCGAGAACGGCAATGGTCTCCGCACTATCCCCGGCGCCATAGGCCTGCGCCGTCAGGCCGGTCGTCCCGGAGCGCAGGAAATTGAACGTGGTGAAGACGACGCTGAGCACGACCGCGCCGACCGCGATGCCGCCGAGCAGCGCCGCGTCGCCCAGCTGGCCGATGATCGCGGTGTCGATGATGCCGACAAGCGGCACGGAGAGGTAGGCCAGCGTCATCGGCGCGGCGAGGCGAAAGACCAGGCCGTGCGTCACCTCGAACGGGCGGATGTCCGCTGCCATGCGCCAGCGCTGCTAGTCCGTGCTTCCGCGACTCCGGCCGCCCAGCTTCAGGAGCCGCAGCAAGAGGAAGAGGGGCACGACGATCAACGCCCCGAGGGCCAGGTATTCCAGGGCGTCGCGAAGGAAGCCGAAGCCCATCGCGTAGATGCGCCCCACGAGCCGCTCCAGCCAGAGGAATATCTCGTAAGGCCGGATATTCAGGACGGAAAGCACCAGGCCAACGATGAAGGACAGCACCCCCAGGCGGAGAACGACACGGAGCAACGAGTCGCCCAGAAAGCGGTGGAGGCGTCCCGACATCCTAAGCCCATCCTGCAAGCGATTGAGTCGCCGACAGCCGCTTATCGCATGGATCGCCAGACGTTTTCAGCCGGATTGAGCTGGGCGGACTCGGTCGACGGCGTCCGCGGCGCGGATGCGGCTTAGTGGCGGAGAGCCGCCCCCGTCTCCTCGCGTCGGGAAGGCGTGTCCTTGGTGAACAGATTACCGAGCGCCATGCTGACGAGATCGCGACGGTGCTGCTGCGGAATGCCTTCGAACTTACAGGCGGCGCGGACCTGGTCGAGGATGAATTTCGGCTGGTAGCTGGCGAGCGGAAAATCATTGTCGTGCAGCTCGGCGACGACGAAGTCGAGGATGTCGTCCGACGCTTCCAGGTCGAACGCCTTGGCGACGATGCGGAAAATTTTCCGGTAATCGTCCGGGCTTGGGCCGGAAATGTCGAGCTTGTAGGGAATGCGGCGCAGGAACGCCGGGTCCATCAGGTCGCGCGGGGCGAGGTTGGTGGAGAAGATGACGAGCTCGTCGAACGGCAGGGAAAAGCTCTTGCCGGTATGCAGCTTCAGGTATTCGACGCGGCTCTCCAGCGGCACGATCCAGCGGTTGAGCAATGCCTCGGGGCTGACCATCTGGCGGCCGAAGTCGTCGATGGTGAAGATGCCGCCGAGCGCTTTGACATGCAGCGGCGCCTCGTAGTACTTCGCCAGGGTGTTGAAGCTGAGATCGAGCATATCGAGCGTCAGCTCGCCGCCGGCGACGATGAACGGACGCCGGCAGGCCACCCAGCGCTGGTCGAAATCCTCGCGCCTGAGCGTCCCGCGGGCCGGCGCTTCGGGGTTGCGCCGCACCCGCTTATGGAGGCCCGGATCGAACACCTTGATGATCTGGCCGTCGACCTCGACGCAATAGGGGATGTAGATCGTGTCGGAAAAAATGCCGCCGATCTTCTCGGCGACCGAGGTCTTGCCGTTGCCGGGTGGGCCGTAGAGCAAGATCGAGCGGCCGGAATTGATCGCCGGGCCGATCTGGCGAACGAAGGATTCCGAGATCACCATGTTGCCGAAGGCGACGTCGACCGCGGCGCGGTCGACCCGCTCGTTGGTGATGCGCTGGCGCTGGATGCGCTCGGTATAGGCGGCGAGCGAGACCGGCGCGGGGCCGATATACTGGTTCTGCCCGAGCGCATCCATCGCCCATTGCTTGCCTCTTTCGGTCAGCATGTAGCGGAGCTCGGAGACGGCGCTCACGCCGGCGGCGCCCAGGATGTCCAGGAGCTTGCGCTCCTGCGCCTGCTCGATGAGGAGCTGAACGGTGCGCGGCGGCAGCTTCAAGACGTCGGCCATCTTCGACGGCGTCTCGACGCTGCCGGAATATAGCGCCTTGGTCATCAGGTTGAGGAGGTCTGCAAGCGCCAGCCCGGTCTCGGCGATGCTGCGCGGCGACGGCGGCGCGGCGCGCATGACCGCCTCCAGATCGGCGGGCCGAAGCTTGCCGAGTTCGACCAGGTGATCGCCGAGGATGCCGCCGCGCGCCTGCTGGCGCTCCAGCGCCGCCGCCACGTCGGCGGGCGTCACTAATCCCTGCGCCACCAGGATATCGCCTAACAGCATCGG
>JACCSN010000803.1 GCA_013812985.1 Hyphomicrobiales bacterium
AGCCGAGATAAACCCAGAAGACGATGAGAAGCAGGATGGCGAACCAGAACAGCGGCATGCTGGCGCCGCTGATCGCCACCACCCGGATCACCTGATCGGGCCAGCGGTTCCGCCGCGCGCCGGCGAAGGTGCCGAGGCTGATCCCCAAGGCGACCGCGATGAGGCCGGAGGCGACCGCGAGCTCCAGGGTGGCCGCGAGCTTTGCCGGAAACACCTCGGTCACCGGGGCCGCCGCCACCCCGGACCATCCGAGGTCGCCGCGCAGCACCCCCCAAGCCCAGTAGAAATACTGAACCGGCAAGGGATCGTCGAGGTGGAAGCGCGCTTCGATCTCGGCCACCTCCGCCGGGCTCATTTCGTGCGACAGGTAGATGCCGATCGGCGACCCGCCGATCCTGGTCAGGGCGAAGACAACGATCGACGTCCCGATGATCAGGATCGGCAGCACCATTAGCCGCCTCAGGATGTAATCGCGGATCTGCATGCGCGCCGATCGGGTCCCTGATCGATTGCCTCAGCCCAAGCTGCAGCGTGCCCCCTTGCCGGCTGGGCGCACGCTTTGTGGTCCGGCTGCTCTCTATTGCTTGTCGAGCAGCGCGAACTTGATGCTCGGACGCGGCCAGAGCGGCTGCATGAAGAAGCCCTGCACGGAATCACGATGGGCCATGACGACGCCCTCCTGAGCAGCGATGATCCACATTGGGTCGTTCGTCGACGAGGATCTCTCCTTCTGCCCCGCCCACAGCCTCGTCGCGCACCGGCCGCTCGGCTCGATCTCGCGGGCGCGCATGCACGCCTATGAACTGCTCGGCCGAGCGCGTCGGCGGGAGAACGGCCGTCCGCGCCGGGAGCCGAGAAGCATCGACGAGATGCCGGCTTAAGTCTTGGACGCGGAACCGGAGAGGTCGGCGCTGCATTCGCATTGGGACCACACGCCCTCCCGGATAGTCAGGCCCGTGGCCTTGCGAGCGCTCGCTTTTCCAAACATCAGGAGACTGACCCATGGCTTCCAGCACACGCCCTCTCGCCATCGTCACCGGGGCGTCGGCCGGCATCGGCTACGAGCTTGCCAAGCAATGCGTCGAGAACGGCTTCGACTTGGTGATCGCCGCCGACCAGGCGAAGATTGAAGAAGCGGCCGCGGATTTCCGGGCCATGGGCGCTACGGTCACCGCCGTCCAGGCCGACCTGGCCACGCTCGAGGGGGTCGACCAGCTCTATCGCGCGGCGCAGTCGACGAACCGTCCGGTGGAGGCGCTTCTCGCCAATGCCGGTCATGGTCTCGGCAGGGGTTTTCTCGACCAGGACTTCTCGGAAGCGCGGCACGTCGTCGACACCAACATTACCGGCACCATCAACCTGATCCAAAAGGTTGGGCGCGACATGCGGGCCCGCAACAAGGGCCGCATCCTGATCACCGGCTCGATCGCCGGATTCACGCCCGGCAGCTTCCAGGCCGTCTATAACGGCACCAAGGCGTTCATCGATTCCTTCTCCTTCGCGCTCAGGAACGAGCTGAAGACCACCGAGATCACGGTCACCTGCCTGATGCCCGGCGCCACCGAGACCGAATTCTTCGAGCGCGCCGACATGCTCGACACCAAGGTCGGGGCAGGTAAGAAAGACGATCCGGCGATGGTCGCGGAAGTCGGCTTCAAAGCCATGATGAATGGCGAAGGCGACGTTGTCGCCGGCTGGAAGAACAAGATCCAGACGAGCATCGCCAGCGTCACGCCGGCCGGCAGGCTCGCCGAGCAGCACCGGAAGATGGCGGAGCCGGGCAGCGCCAAGGGCTGACGCTGATTGGCATCATTACCCACGGACCGCAATCCGACTTGAGATTGAGTGAAGGCGCTCTGCCAGCGTGGGATAAGGCGCCATTTGCTCTGAAGATGGCCGAAACTCTCCAAAACGTTCCGCACCGAGAAGGACCGCTGTTGCAAGGTGGTGCTGAAGTCAAAACGGGCGCCCGCGCGTAGCGAGCCGGCTCCAAACCATCGCCAGCCTTGGCGAGCGGAGCGAGACCCAAGGACCAGAGCAACCCCGTCCCCGTTTTTGGACCCTCGGGTCAAGCCCGATGGTAACGGCTCCCGGCTGCCGCGCTGTTTTGCGACTCCGCGGACTTTGACTTCAGCCGCGCCCTATTGTAAGCGTGGGCGGGATTACCGAATTCTGCTTCGACCCGCCGACCGGGACGGTATGATCCCGGAAGCCCACATCCGCCAGCGATATTCGCCCGCGGGTGTTCAATGTATTGAGGTTCGATTGTTCGATACCCTTTCCGACCGCCTGAGCGGCATTTTCGACAAGATCACCGGGCGTGGCGCGTTGTCGGCCGCGGATGTCGACGCGGCGCTCCGCGAGGTCCGCCGCGCGCTGCTGGAGGCCGATGTCGCGCTCGACGTGGTGAAGAGCTTCGTCGACAAGGTTCGCGCCAGGGCTGTCGGCGCCGACGTGATCCGCTCGGTGAAGCCGGGGCAGATGGTCGTCAAGATCGTCCACGACCAGCTCGTCGACATGCTCGGCGCGGAGAGCGTGCCGGTCGACCTGAACGCCCCTGCCCCGGTCGCCCTGATGATGGTCGGCCTGCAAGGCTCCGGCAAGACGACCACCACGGCGAAGCTCGCCAAGCGGCTCGCCGAGCGGCAGCGCCAGAAAGTGCTGATGGCTTCGCTGGATACGCGGCGGCCGGCGGCGCAGGAGCAGCTGCGCGTCCTGGGCGAGCAGGTCGGAGTCGTGACGCTTCCCATCGTAGCGGGCCAGACGCCGGTCGAGATCGCGCGTCGGGCGATGAACGCCGCGAAACTCGGCGGCTACGACGTCGTCATGCTGGACACCGCCGGCCGCACGCATATCGACGAGCCGCTCATGCTGGAAATGGCGGAGATCAAGGCGGCGGCAGGCCCGCACGAGATCCTGCTCGTCGCCGACGCGCTGACCGGCCAGGACGCGGTGAACGTGGCGCGCGCCTTCAACGAGCGGGTCGGCGTCTCCGGCATCGTGCTCACCCGCGTCGACGGCGACGGGCGCGGCGGAGCGGCGCTCTCCATGCGCGCGGTCACCGGGCGGCCGATCAAGCTGATCGGCACCGGCGAGAAGATGGACGCGCTGGAAGATTTCCACCCCGGCCGCATCGCCGACCGCATCCTCGGCATGGGCGACATCGTCTCTCTGGTCGAGCGGGCGGCGGAGAACATCGACGCCGAGAAGGCCAAGGCCGCCGCCGCCAAGCTGAAGAAGGGCGAGTTCGATCTGGAGGACTTGGCCGAGCAGCTGAAGCAGATGCAAAAAATCGGCGGCATGTCGGGGATTCTGGGCATGATGCCGGGAATCGGCAAGATGAAGAAGCAGCTCGCCGCCGCCGGGCTCGACGATTCCATCGTCGGCCGGCAGCTCGCCATCATCTCTTCCATGACACGCCAGGAGCGGCATAAGCCGGCGCTGATGAACGGCAGCCGCCGGAAGCGCATCGCGGCGGGCTCTGGCACGGACGTGGCCGCCGTGAACAAGCTTCTAAAAATGCACCGGCAGATGTCGGACATGATGAAGAAGCTCGGCAAGCAAAGAGGCGGGCTGGCCGGCATGTTCGGCGGCGGCATGCCGCAGCCCGACCCGGCCATGCTGGAGCAATTGCAGAAAGGCAGGCTGGGCGGCATGCCGGGCGGGCTTGGCGGTCTGCCCGGCGGTATGGGTGGCCTGCCCGGCGGCATGCCCAGGC
>JACCSN010000828.1 GCA_013812985.1 Hyphomicrobiales bacterium
CCCTGAAGGGAGCCAGAAAGCCGCGGTCGATCAGCTCGGGCATCCTCGCCGCGACAATCAGGTCGTCATAGTCCTTGCCGAGCCCCTTGGACCATGGCGTGGCCGACAAGCCGATAAACGGCACGGCTTGCCAATCCTGCATCCGCATCCAGTTGCTGACGAACCGGAAGCGCAGATGCGCTTCGTCGATGAGGACCAGGTCGGCTGCCGGGATGCGGCGCCGCTGCAGCGTCTGCACGGAGGCGACCTGAACAGGCTGCCGAGCATCAGTTGCGGGATGCTGGCCCTGCATGACGCCGACGCAGTGAATGCCCTGGCTGGCGAACTTCTCGACCGTCTGGTCGATCAGCGAGATCGCAGGAACGCAGAAGATGACGCGCTTGTCCCTGGCGCGCGCCGCCTCGATGATGCTGGCCGCGAGGATCGTCTTGCCGAAGCCGGTGACTGCCTGAAGCATCGGCCGCTTCCGGCCGGCTAGCAGCGAGCGCCGCAGCATCGCCTCGGCCTCGATCTGGTAGAGGTGGAGGACATACCTCATGCGGCGTCCTCCCCATTGGTGGAGGTTCCGCCAACGACGATGAGGCTGGGCCGGCCTGTCCCCAGAGCCATACCTTGATAGGGTGGTTCTCCCCCTACCTGGATAGGATAGTGTTTATCCCTCTTTATTCGTTCGCAACCGTTGCGAGTTGCAGGCGCAGAATTTGCGAGTTGCAACTCATTGCGGGAGGGGCGACGGCGGGCACGCTCGAGTGCCTTCTTCGCATCCAGGATGTCCGCCCGGGTGAGTGTGAACTCGCGGTGAACCGCAAGCGTGACGATGTCGGAGGTCCTGCCCTGCCGACCGAGGCTGCGGCGGCGTCGGCTGATCAGGCCGAGATGCTTCAGCACCTGCAGGGACTGCCATACTGTGCGCCTCGACAGACCGGTCGAGGAGGCGATCGTGGACTGCGCGGGCCAGGCGTTTACGCCGTCGCGTGACACGCTGGCCAGTTCCGTCAGTACCGCCTTGAGGGAACCGTCCGGGACACACTGGCGGCGCGCCCACCTGATAGCCGAGCCGCTCATGGCGCCACGCCCTCCATGATCTGCTGGAAGGCGTTGATGAGGTGCGACAGCCGGGTGCAGAGGGCAGCACGCTCGCGTGCCGGACAGGCCGAGATGATGTCGGCTGCGCGCATGGCGCTGATCTCGTCGAGCAGCGCAACGAGATGCTGGTGCTGTTTGGCAGGCCGGGGCGAAGTCGCCGCGACGGACTTCACCCGGGCGGCAATGGCGTCCCTGTCGCGGACCGGGCCGGAGTCCGTCGGACCGCCGTAAAGGTCCCGCTTTGCGGCGGCTACCTGGTCATTGGGGCTCAACCCCTTCAGCCTGTCGAGATAGGCGCCGGACTCGAGTTCCGTGCCTTTGACCAGTTGCATGGCCTCCGGGATGATCTTCTCGCCGCGCTCTGCGTCGCGCTGCACGGAGCGTTCCGACTGGCCGGTCCTGGCAGCGGTATCGGCCGTGAATCGCTGAGACGCGGAGGGTTCGCCAACTTGGCGAACCCTCGTATGCTGGTTCTCACCCAGCTTCGTTTCCGGATGCAGCTCCTCGTAGATCGCCTTCCTGCGGGCGGTCTGGGTGGCTCGGTCCACGGGTGACAGTTCGGCCCGGCAGAGGTTCTCGTCGATCATCGCCAATTCGGCGTGGAGGTCGTCCTCGACGACCTCGGTGACCAGGATCTCAGTCTCGCCCAGGCGCTCACATGCGGCCAGGCGGTGCGAACCGGCGATGAGTTCGTATTGGCCATCGACCAGGCGAACGTTGATCGGGCAGCGCAGCCCGATCTCCTTGATGCTGTCGGCCAGGCTGGCGACGGTTGCTTCCTCGAGCGGCCGAGCGTCGGACCGGCGCCGGATTTTGTCGACGGGGAGGTAGCGGACGACAGCCATGACCGTCACTCCCACGAGCCAAGAATGGCAGAGTGAGTTTCTGCACGGCGACGCCGCTCATAGGCTTCGACGTCCGTTAGCGCGTAGCTGATCTTGCCGCCGAGCTTGTGGTAGTTCGGCCCGGTCTTCTTCCAGCGCCACCTTTCCAG
>JACCSN010000503.1 GCA_013812985.1 Hyphomicrobiales bacterium
CGGGCGCGACTGTACGTCGCGGTGCGGCCCCAACCAGTTAGGGATATCAACTGTTCAAGTGTCAGCAGATCAGGCGCGGTCTGCCTGGTTCGAGTGGCCATTTCGAACGACATCAGAGATTCCTTCCTACGCAACGGTGGTGGAGTGAACGTACTGTCATTATACTGAACAAGGTAGCTGCGGACAACGAGTTCGATTAATTCCAATGAGTCAATAATCACTGAACTCATGGGGTTTTATTCAAGTGCTTTTGGACTCAACTAAATTGAGAGAAATGTCGTTATCCGTACTAAATTCGACACCACCGCTATTGAGAACAGATAGAAACGCCCTCACGACATGTCGTGAGGGCGTCCAGTTAAGAGATCAGTTGAGGAGGGAGACGTCAGGAGTTTGTCCCTGCCTCAGCAGTCCGCCCACGATCAGCAGCGTGCTCTAATGCGACATTGGCCGCGCGCTGGTCACTGACGGCCAAATGCCCATATAGGTCGACGGTTGTGCCAATGGCAGAGTGCCCGAGCTTGAGCGCCACGAGCGCCGGCGACACCCCATGCTTGAGCATCACGGTTGCCGCCATGTGGCGCAGTCCGTGGGTCGTGGAGTGTGGCACTCCAGCCTTGTCGATCACGGAATTCAACGACCGTTTTACCGATGAGGGCGTGACGGGTGTACCAATCGTGGTCGTCACGATGAGGTCGCCAGCGCTCCACGCTTGCCCTAGCGTCTGCCGCTCGAAACGCTGCCGATCGCGGTGGGCCCTCAGCACTGAGGTAGTCGTCGGCGTCAGAAGGACCGCGCGCTGACTGCCTCGCGTCTTAGCACGGTCCTGCACGAGTGCGGCGCCGCCGTTTGCGAGGTCCGGCACAATTGTCTGACTGATTCGCGCCACGCAGCTGCTCCCGTCATCAGACCACTGCAGGTCGCGCCACCGCAGACCCAACGCCTCGCCCCGGCGCATCCCTTCCTGAAGCGTGAGAAACCAGAACGGCGCCAGCCGGTCCTCTTCCGCGATAAGCCGGAATCGCTGTGCTTCTTCGTCGCTCCAAACCACGAACTCATTCCGCGTTCGAGCGCTCGGCTTCTCGACACCGTCCGCAGGGTTGCTGGAGATTTTCCCATTCGCCACTTGCCGCGCTAGCGAGGCCCGGAGCACCATCACGCATCGGTGTAAGAGCCGAACGCCCATGCCCTCACTCCGCCACCGGTTGACCTGCCGCTGCACATCGTCGCGTGTGAGGCCCGCGACGGCAATATGTCCGAAGGCGGGCAAGACATGTTTGCCGATCGCACTCTTGTACCCGGCGGCGCTGTTTGGCTGAATACTCTGTGCCTTCGTCTCGAACCACACATCCACCGCTTCATGCACGGTGAGTGCTTGAGATGGCTCAGGTGGATAAAGTTGGAAGGTGCCGTTTTGAATCGCGATCTTCGCTTTATGCTCTGCGAGATCGGCATCCTTTCGCCGCAGAAACGTTCCCATCGAGCGCCGCACGGACTTCCCCGTACGCGGGTCTCGGACACTCATGACCACTTGATACCCGGCGAACTTGCCAGTCCTGTCTTTACGTTTGTTGATCGCCATGAGTCCCCCTTCGTGCAGCGCGCTGCATATGCGCCGCACGGCCAGTCCGACACCCATCGTAACCTAATGTCATTATACGGCAGTTGGGCCAGGAGAACTAGCGTATTTACGGGGAATTTTGCGAACGTCGCGTTAAGTTCCGACATAGAATGACAGTAGAAAATAAAACTCCGGAGTAAGAGGTCGCAGGTTCGAGTCCTGCCGGGCGTACCAGACAGCAGCAACAATTGATTGAGCGTTGATCCTTGGTCGGTGAACTCTGGCCGGGGTTTGCTTTCTGATACCGCCATCGGATCGCCCAATTCCTGCAACGCCAAACTCGCGGCGAACCCAGCATCTTGGGGGTATTCCGTGAACGCTTGCGTGAAGATATTGAGACGGCTTGTCCAGGCGTTCGGATTCGATGAGCGTGCGGTCAGCAAGCAGAGCCCCAATCGGTATGTTTCAACCACGATCGCGGTGAAACCAGTCGTTATCTCAACGTAAAGCGATGAGCAAGCAGCTCACGGCCCAGCGATGCGATCAATGGATTTTGGGAGCTAGCGTCCGGTGCGTTGCATAACAAGCTCCGCGCTTTCGCTCAACGCGCGGTGGGCGAGTTGCCCTAGATGTGCTCACATAGGGGCACTGTTGAGAGTCAGATTGATAATGAGAAGGAACCCGGAATAGCTTTCAACGTTTTGATACGACAAACTCCATCCCCTCCGTTGCCAGGCGTAACCAGTCCGCGTCGGAACGCGGATCAACGGCGAGGCACTCCCTCATCAGGCGACCATGACCGGGGTCAAACCGCTCTCCGGCTTCAAGCTCGATCAACGCATTGACGCGCTGGCGTGGCAGCTTGACGACGAGACGCTCTTTGAACAGCATCGCGAAAATCTTGTCGTTGATCGTCAACGACGACGACCCAAATCCCTTTTTCGCTCCGGTGGCGCGTGAGCCAATC
>JACCSN010000504.1 GCA_013812985.1 Hyphomicrobiales bacterium
CACTTGCGGCGTCGAGCGGCGAAGCGTTGCGCCGGAGCCAATCGGCCAGCTCCGCTTCCTGCACCTCGCCCGCCGCCAGCCGCAGGAACACCAAAGCCGCCTCGGCCGTGTCCGCATTCAGCACTTGACCGTTCATACGAAGGAACAGAGCGGCGGAGACGAACGCGGTGCGCTTGTTGCCGTCCACGAACGGATGATTGCGCGCGATTCCGAACGCATAGCTCGCGGCCATTTCGAACATCGTCGGTTCGCCATAGGCTGCGAGATTTTGCGGGCGCGCCAAAGCGGATTCGAGCATCCCCTCGTCGCGTGTCCCATGACCCCCGCCGTGACGTTGGATTTGCTTGAGGTGAATCGCTTTGACGATGCGGCCGTTCAGCCAGCGCCAGGTCATTTCGCCAGTTCTCGGAGCGTGTCCCGGTAGCGGTCCATGATCTCCTCCGCGAGCCGCATCTGCTCCTCGAAATCCGGATCGAACGGCGACAGCTCAATACCGTTCGGGGTTTCGGAGAGGCTAAGCTGCTGGCCGCGCGCAATCCCCAGCCGCTCGACCACGTCCTTCGGCAGGACGACGCCGAGCGAGTTGCCGATCTGAGTGACTTTCACCTGCTGCATCACCATCAATTATAACTTCCGTTATAACAAAGCAAGCTGCGTGTTCCCCTACGCCACGGTCCGACATTCGTGATAGTCTCCGATCATGAGCCACGCGCCATCCACGAAACTGTCGCCCGCACCTGCTCCGCTCTAAGAGCGCGACCTCTACGCCTGGTCGCAGGAGCAGGCTGCGCTGCTCCGCGCCGGCCGCCTTGGCGAGATCGATGCCGAGAACATCGCCGAGGAAATCCTTGACGTGGGGAAAACCGAATACCGCGTGCTCGAAAGCGCGCTCCGCGTCCTGCTTTGGCATATGTTGAAATGGGACCATCAACCGGAGAAGCGCTCGCGCTCCTGGGAGAGCACAATTCTGGAGCAGCGCGGGCGGGTGGCGAGACAATTGCGCGAGAACCCCAGCCTGAAACCGCGGCTTCTCGAGGCCGTTCAGGCCGGCTACGAAGATGGCCGCCTACGTGCCTCCGGCGAGACCGAGATCGATCTCGACCGCTTCCCGGAAGCCTGCCCCTATGACTGGGACACCATCATGAACCAGGAATTCCGCCGATAGCCTGCTGTGGTAGGAATGGGATCATGAGCAACGCGCCGATCGCCAAGAGTGCGCCCTCCCTGGCCCGCTACGAAAGCGACCTCTACGCTTGGTCGCGGGAGCAGGCTGCGCTGCTCCGCGCCGGCCGCCTTGGCGAGATCGATGCCGAGAACATCGTTGAGGAAATCCTCGACGTGGGGAAAACCGAATACCGCGTGCTCGAAAGCGCGCTCCGCGTCCTTCTCACCCACATGCTGAAATGGGATCACCAGCCGGACAAGCGGACACGCTCCTGCGAAAACACGATCGGGATCCAGCGCGCCCACGCGTTGAGGCAGGTGCGCGACAATCCCAGTCTGAAGAGCAGGCGACAAGAGGCCGTCGGGGACGCCTTTTTCGACGCCCGCCGTGAGGCGTCTTCTGAATGTGATGTAAGCCTCGATCAATTCCCGGAAGACTGCCCGTATGATTGGGACTCCATCATAAACCGCAAGCTCCGGCTTTGACCGGTCTACTCGGCGGCCTCCGCAAACGGGGGCGCTCTTGCTTCCAGGAACGCTTTCAAGAGTCGCTCTCGCTCCGCCAGCGCCGGCTTGGCCTGCGCCTCCTTGACATGCCCGAAGCCGCGGATTTTTTGCGGATAGGCCGCGAGCGCCACCGCCGCATCGTGACTGTTCGCCGCCAGTTTCGCCTCGATCACATCGAGCGTCGCCTCATACTCGGCAAGCAGCGCGCGCTCCCATTTCCGCTCCGCTGAGTGCCCGAACGGATCGGCGAAGCTGCCGCGCAAGAGCTTGAGCCGGGCGAGCACGCGGAATGCCCGCATCATCCACGGCCCGAAGCTCTGCTTCTTCGAGTGCCCCGTCCGCTTGTCCCGCTTGGCCAAGAGGGGCGGCGCGAGGTGGAACTCCAGGCTTTCCCAACCGGCAAATTCCGCCTTGAGCTGCCGCTCGAACGCGCCGTCGGTGTAGAGCCGCGCCACCTCGTATTCGTCCTTGATCGCCATCAGCTTGAAGAGCGAGTGCGCGACGGCGGCGGCAAGCGCGGTCTCCCCCGGCGCTAAGGCCC
>JACCSN010000877.1 GCA_013812985.1 Hyphomicrobiales bacterium
GGGAAGCGCTGCTCGATCTCGACCCGTTGTGGGACGAGCTGTTCCCCGCCGAGCAGGCCCGCATCGTCCAGCTTCTGGTGGAGCGCGTCGACATCACCGGACAGAGCGCCTCGATCCGGCTCAGGACCGAAGGGCTGACGAGCCTTGTGCGAGACCTCCGCGCCAAGGAGAACGAGCCTGCTCCCGAGCGCAGGAGAGCGGCATGAGCCATACGGAACTCAGTTCCGATCAGAGCACCGTCACCATCTCCCTGCCGCTCGCCATCCGTAGCCGAGGCGGGCGCAAGCAGGTCGTCTCACCGGACGGATCGCCGACCTGGCCCGCGCAAAGTGCCCGTATTGATACCACGCTGGTGAAGGCCCTCGCCCGCGCATTCCGCTGGCGCAGGCTGCTGGAGGATGGCGTCTACGCCACCATCGCGGAGCTTGCTGCCGCTGAGAAGATCAACGCTTCATATGTAAGCCGCGTCCTGCGGCTCACGGTGCTCTCGCCGGACATTGTGGATGCAATATTGCACCGGCAGCACACGCCGGAACTGACCTTTGCCCGCCTGTTTAGGCCGTTTCCGGCTGATTGGGAGGGACAGGCTGGGGCGCTACTTGCTAATAAGAAAGTCTAGTTGGCGGCCAGGAGCTGGGCTCAAGAAGCTCGCGGGATCAGTCCGACTTGCGCGCACCCCGGGATAAGGCGAAACGAATGCTCCTCCCAGAACCGGCCCCCGACGGAGTTTTGGACTCTTGCCCCTACGCACTTCCGGAATCTACGCGCACTCCCTCCCCGGCCGGCCGGCGTTGGAATGGGAGCCGCTTTCGCGTCACCTGACCGCCGTCGGCGACCGCGCCGCCGGGTTCGCCGCGCCGTTCGGCTGGGCGGAGGCCGCTCGCGTCGCCGGCCGGCTGCATGATATCGGCAAGTGCTCGGCCGCCTTCCAGGCCTATATTCGCGGCGAGCAGCCCCGCGGAGGCGACCATTCGACCGCCGGCGCACGCGAGGCGACCGCAGCATATCCAGCTCTCGCCAAGGTGCTGGCCTTCATCATCGCCGGCCACCATGCCGGGCTGGCGGACGCCGAAAGCCTCCTGAGCCGCTTGCACCCCGGTTACCTGATCCCGGCCTTTGCCGGTTGGGAGGTGCAGACCGGCGTGTTGCTTCCGGAGGCGGCCCTGGCCCCCACGCGGCGACCGGATTGGAACCAGGAGAGAGGTTTCGGCCAGGCTTTTCTCATCCGCATGCTGTTCTCCTGCCTCGTCGATGCTGATTTCCTGGAAACGGAGCGTTTTTATCTCGAGGCCAAAAAAGACAAGGCGGAAACCAAAGACGAGCACGCCGAGCGCGGGGGGCATCTTGGCATGACGACGCTGCGCGACCGGTTGCGCGCGCACATGGCCGAGAAGCGCGCCGGAGCGGAGGCAACGCAGTTGAACGCACTCCGGGCCGAGGTGCTCGACCATGCCATCGGCAAGGCGCAGATGCAGCCTGGCCTGTTTACGCTGACGGTACCGACGGGCGGCGGCAAGACTCTCGCCTCGCTCTCCTTCGCGCTAGAGCACGCGGGGCGCCATCGCTTGAGTCGTGTCGTCTACGTGATCCCATTCACGTCGATCATCGAGCAGACGGCCGAGGTGTTCCGCCGGGCGCTCGACGCGCCGGCAGATATTTTGGAGCACCATGCGAGCTTCGACTGGGATCGGGCGGAGGCGGCGCGCCGAGACGATGGCGAAGGCCCGGACGGTCTCGCCAAGCTGCGCCGCGCCAGCGAGAACTGGGATGCGCCGATCGTCGTCACGACGGCCGTGCAGTTCTTCGAAAGCCTCTTCGCCAACCGCACCTCTCGCTGCCGCAAGCTTCACAATCTGGCGAAGAGCGTCATTGTGCTGGACGAGGCGCAGACCCTGCCGATCCCTCTGTTGCGGCCGTGCATGGCGGCGCTAGACGAGCTGGCGCGCAATTACGGCGCGAGCGTCGTGCTCTGCACCGCGACGCAGCCGGCTTTGCGGAAGATCGACGGGGCGCTTATTGACAAGAACGGTCGCAACCTGGGTTT
>JACCSN010000523.1 GCA_013812985.1 Hyphomicrobiales bacterium
GGTTCGGACGCAACCGCACGAATGTGTGGGACTATCCGGGCGTGAACACGTTTCGCCGCGGCCGCTTGGAGGAGCTGGCGCTCCACCCGACGGTCAAGCCGGTGGCGCTTGTAGCGGACGCGATCAAGGACGGCTCGCGCCGAAATGGGATCGTGCTCGATCCGTTCTGCGGATCAGGGACCGTGCTAGTCGCGGCCGAGCGGACCGGACGCCGGGCGCGCGCGATCGAGATCGATCCGGCCTATGTGGACGTCGCCGTGCGGCGCTGGCAGGCCTACGCTGGCAAACCCGCAACGCTGGAACCCACAGGGCAGACCTTCGAGGACGTCGAGGAGAGCCGCGCCTCCGCAGATGGGTCGGAGGCGTAAATGTCGGACCTCTCCAAAGATCGCGCTGTCAAGCCGACCGACGACTACGAGGTCGGGTATGGCAAGCCGCCCCGCCATACTCGCTTCCCAAAGGGCCGGTCCGGCAATCCCAAAGGCCGGCCGCCACGATCCAAGAACATAGGCGCCCTGCTCACGCGGGCGCTGAACGAGCCCGTCGCCATCTCCGAGAATGGCCGCCGCAAGGTGATCACCAAGCGCGAAGCCATCGTCGCGCAACTCGTCAACAAGTCAGCTTCGGCCGACCTGAAAGCCATGTCGATGCTGCTTGGCCTGCTGCAGCAGGCCGAGGGTCCGGCCCCGAGCTCCGGTCCACCCTCGCCCGCCCTCGCGGACGCCGACGAGAGCGTCATCCGGAGCCTTCGCGAACGGTTCGCCGCAAGCCCGGGAGGGTCGGATGGATCTGAACCCGGCTGAGTACCGCGCCGTCCTGCGGCAGGATTTCTGCTCGTTTGTCCAGCGTTGCTTTCACGACCTCAACCCGCAAGCCGAGTTCCACCTGAACTGGCATGTGGAGGTGATGGCGGCAAAGCTCGATCAGGTCCGTCGCGGCGCGATCCGGCGCCTCATCATCAATGTTCCGCCACGCCACCTCAAGTCGCTCTGCGCCTCGGTCGCATTGCCGGCCTGGTGCCTGGGCCATGATCCGGCGGCTCAAGTCCTGTGCGTCAGCTATGCCCAGGACCTGTCGGACAAGCTGGCGCGTGATTGTCGCGCCGTCATGGCGAGCGGATGGTACCAGCAGCTCTTTCCGGCACGGTTGTCGCTCAGCAAGCATTCGGTGCAGGAATTCGCCACGACCGCGAACGGCTTCCGGCTCGCGACCTCGGTCGGAGGCGTGCTGACCGGGCGAGGCGCCGACCTGATCGTGATCGACGACCCTCTCAAGCCGGAAGAGGCCCTGTCTGACACGCAACGTCGAGCCGCCAACGCCTGGTACGAGCATACGCTCTACAGCCGGCTGAACGACAAGCGCCATGGCGCGATCGTGCTGATCATGCAGCGGCTGCACGAGGACGATCTGGTCGGCCACGTGCTCGAGCAGGAGCCCTGGGAGGTGGTCCGCTTTCCGGCCATCGCCGAAGCGGACGAGGAGCATCGCATTGAGACTGCGTTCGGGCCGAGACGCTTCTCCCGCCGGATCGGGGATGTGCTCCACCCCGCCCGCGAGCCGGAGGGGACGCTGGACAAGATCCGGCGCACGCTCGGCGCGTACAACTTTGCTGGCCAGTACCAGCAGGCCCCGTCACCCTTGGGGGGCGGCCTTGTCAAACGGGAATGGTTCCAAATCTACGAGCCTGGCAACCTCCCTGCCCGTTTCAACCGGGTGGTTCAGAGCTGGGACACGGCCAACAAGGCAACCGAACTCAGCGACTTCAGCGTCTGCACCACCTGGGGCATCATCGGCAAGAACGCCTACCTGCTCCATGTCCTGCGCCGTCGCATGGACTATCCCGATCTCAAACGCGCGGTGCGGGAGCACCAGGACCTGCACCGGGCCGGCGTCGTCCTGATCGAAGACAAGGCATCCGGGACCCAGCTGATCCAGGAGCTTGTTCGCGAGGGGCTCCACGCTGTCCAGCGCTACCGGCCCGAGCTCGACAAGATCATGCGGCTTCATGCGCAGACCGCGATGATTGAGAACGGCTTCGTTCACGTCCCACGGACTGCGCCCTGGCTCGACGATTACCTGCACGAGCTCACAA
>JACCSN010000524.1 GCA_013812985.1 Hyphomicrobiales bacterium
TCATGCCGTGATGCCCGCATGGCACGACCACACGCGTTCGCGTTCGCGCGGCGGCATCGGGTGGCGCCTTGAACGCGAGCCGGGGGCCGCGAACTTACTTGTTTCGGAACACGTTCCAAGGCGTGGGCTCTGTTGTGCGTAGGTAGGCGATGACGTAACAGCCTCTGGCTGTGTCCGACGACCGTGATCCGCCCCATTTCTCGCCGCGCCCGAGCGGCGGCTCACCGTTCGTCTCGCGGCCGATGTCTTAAGCTGACTGATGCCCCGAATCGCGAACGAGCGGACGAAGTTGTTGGCGTATGCGCTGGACCGGGCGTCGACCGCCTCGCTCGCGTTGGGCGTATTCGCACCGGTAGCCGCGTCCTTCTACGGCTCGCAGCCGGGCAGCGAAATCGACTTAGAGACTCTCGCGATAGGAGCCGCGATTTGGCTTGGCGCTTCCATTGCCTTACATATGGCGGCAAGGCGCATTCTTGGAAAGCTGAAGCCGTGAACGATATCCAGCTGTTCGCCTTCGTCGTCCTCCCCATTGTGATAGCGGCGGGGGGATGGATCGCCGTCTTCCTGCATGAGCGCAGCCTGCGGCATCTTCGTCGCCCACCTGGCGAGTGAGTGCGCCGAACCGAGCTTCCAGTGCTCGGTCAACCCAGGCTGCATGCTAGGCCTACAAGATATTCGCCTACTCAGCCGGCTGTGCACCAGGCGTGGCGCCCGGCCAGGACGCCGGCGGCTCCCCAGCCGTTCGCGCCCGCTTCTCCTCGCGCCGGGCGATCCGCGCCCCGCGGCGGCGGTCGCGCCAGGCGGCCAGGTTGGCGATCGCCATCAGGGCCGCCGGCGTGACGATCAACGTCAGGATCGTGGCGAAGCCCAGCCCGAAGACGATCGCGGTGGAAAGATGAATCCACCATTGCGTCGACGGCGCGCCGATCATCACCGTGCGCTCGACGAAGTCGATGTTGATGCCGAAGGCGATGGCGAGCACCCCGAGCATGGCGGTGACGGCGGTCAGCACCACGGGCCGCGCGCGCTCGCGGCAGGTCTCGATGATCGCATCATAGGCTGCCCAGCCTTCGCGGCGGAGCCGGTCGTAGGTGTCGATGAGGACGATGTTGTTGTTCACGATCACCCCGGCATTGGCGATGATGCCGATGCCGGTCATCACGACGCCAAAAGCCTGGTTCATCACCATGAGCCCGATCAGCACGCCGATGGTGGAGAGGACAACGGCGGAAAGCACCAGGAGCACGCTGGAGAACTTGTTGAACTGGGCGAGAAGGATGGCGAAGATCAGGAAGATCGCGGCGCCGAAAGCCTGCATCAGGAAGGCCTGCGCATCGGCGCTCTCCTCGTTCTCGCCCGCCATCTTGAAGGTGACGCCCGCGCCGAGGTCGGCCTTGCCAAGCTCGGCGATCACGGCCTGCTGCACCGCCGCGCTCTGCGCGCCTTCCGCCACGTTGGCGGTGAGCGTGACGACGCGCGAGCCTTCGACGCGATTGATGCGGCCGACCTTCTCGACCGGCACCCGGTCGACGAAATTCGAGATCGGCACGGCGCCTGACGGCGTGTTCACCAACAACTCGTCGAGCTGATCGAGATTGCGCCGCTCCTCCGGGAAGCGGACGAGGATGTCCACCGACTCGTCGGTGGTCGAAGGGCGGTAGTCGGTGACCTGCATCCCGTTGGTGACGAGCTGGACGGCGGTGCCGACCGTGACCGGGCTGGCGCCAAATTTGGCCGCTTCGGTGCGGTCGACCTCGAGCTTCCAGTCGATGCCGGGAAGGGGCAGGCCGTCATCCACGTCGCGCGCATCAGGATTGGCGCGGATGATCTCGGCCGCCTTGCGCGCCGCCGGGAACAGGAACTCGGGGTCGGCGGAGGCGATCTCCAGCGTGATCGGCTTGCCGGTGGGCGGTCCGCCGGCCGGCTTCGTCACCTCTATGATGACGCCGGGGATGTCCTTGGTCATCTCGCGGATCTCGTCGATGATGACGCCCGCCTTGCGGCGCTCCTGCCAGTCGACGAACTCGAACTGGATGGTGCCGACGGTGTCCTCCGTCACCTCGTCCGAGCCCTGCTGGCCTTCGCCCGAGCGGGCGTAGACGGTCTCGATCTCCTCCATGCCGAGAAGCCGCTCCTCGACGGTGCGGACGAGCTTGTCCTTTTCGTAGATGGAGAGGTTGCCGCGCGCGCGAACCTGGACGAGGCCGAAATCCGGCTCGATGTCGGGGAAGAACTCCACCCCGTTGCCGTAGGTCCCGTAGGCCTGGATGACGCCGACCAGGAGCGCCAGGGCGAGGGCGAGCGTGGCGAGCGGATGCCGGAGCGTGAGCCGCACCGTGCGCATGTAGAGCGTTCGGTCGCGCTTGTGCTCGGCATGCGGCGCGCTGGCGCGGCCGAGCATGGAGCCGAGCGTCGGCGTGAAGATGAGCGCCACCACGAGCGAGGCGGAGAGCGTCGCGATCAGGGTGATCGGCATGTATTTCATGAATTCGCCGACGATGCCCGGCCAGAACAGGAGCGGCGAGAAGGCGGCGACGCGGGTGGCGGTCGCCGCGATGACCGGGCCGGCCATGCGCTTGGCCGCCAGCGAATAGGCGGCGCGCGGCTCCATCCCCTCCGACATGCGCCGCTCGGCGAACTCCGAAACGATAATGGCGTCGTCGACGAGCATGCCGACGGCGAGGATCAGCGAGAACAGGACGACGATGTTGACGGTGAGACCAGCGAGATGCAGTCCCAAAATGCCGGCCAGGAATGAGGCGGGGATGGCGATGCCGATGAACAGCGAGGCGCGGCCGCCAAGCACGGTCAGCATGATGACGATGACGAGCAGAACGGCGGTAATGACGCTGTTCTGCAGCTCGTGCAGCATGATGCGGATGTCCTTGGACTTGTCCTGGCTGTAAGTGACCTCGACGGTGCCAGGCCAGG
>JACCSN010000948.1 GCA_013812985.1 Hyphomicrobiales bacterium
TAACGCCGGCCGGCAGCGCAATGCCTGGCGCGGAAGTATTAACCGAAAATATTGCGCGGCGGGTCGATGCGCCGGCCATCCATGACCCTCCGAATCATGGTGACCCATCGATTCAGAAGCCAAACAACCGCGCAACTGTAATGCTAACCCCAACCCGCTCGGCCAGCGCAGCCTGCGTCATCCCGCGCTTCCTCCGCCAAAAAGCAAGCGGCGTCGGCGCGTCGAGATAATCGTCCACCTCCGCCTCGGGAATGAGCTCCACCTTCCCGGCGGCGATACGCGCCAGGCTCCGCTCGGCGGCAAGCGCGTCTTCCAGCTCCTCGGTCGCGCTCAGCAGCTCCTCGTAATCGGCGCGGGATAGCACAACCATCTCTTCGCCGGAGGGCGTTTGAATGGTCTGCGGCTTGTTCACTGCTTCACCTCACCGGTAAACTGAACGGCGTGGACCGATCTTATGCACCGTGATCGCGTCAGCGCTCACCGACAAGATAACACGCCACTCGCCAATGCGCAGCCTCAGGGCGCTTGTGCCCTTCATGGAGGGCCAAGTTGTTCGCCAGCGACCTCGGATCGGACGCGACTTGCGCCAGCTTCGCTCGTATTCGATCGCTGACGTTCCGGGGCATGCCTTTCAATGTCTTCAGAGCCTCCGGGTCATAATCGACGATGCGCATGTCGGGATCGTAAGGCACTCGACGGCCGCGAGCCACCCGGCCCACGCAGCAAAGATCGCTTGATGGCAGCGTGCCAAGCGCCTGCATCCGGGCTAAGCTTGGCGGGCGGTCGTCGAAAACCCTGAAATAGGGGCTCACGCAGACCGGCGGCAATCTGAACAAGCGAGGGAGGCTAATTTGACCCGAACGACCCAGGACCGGATTTCACCGGCCTCACCGACCGGACGCATGTTGCGTTGCATGGCGGCTGCCGCGCTGGCCTTCGTCCTTACGTCTCCGCTCGCAAGCGCCGCCGAGGACGGCGCCTGGATCGGCACTTGGTCCGCCAGCCCGCAACCGGTCTGGGAAGCGGATTTCCCCGCGGCCATCGAATTTCCGCGCACGCTCTGGAACCAGACGGTTCGCCAGATCGCGCGGGTGTCGATCGGCGGCGATCAATTGCGAGTGGTGCTGTCGAACGAATACGGGGACGCACCGCTGGTGATCGGGGCCGCGCATGTCGCCCTCGCGGAAGAAGGCGCCGCCATCACGGCCGGGAGCGACCGCGCGCTCACCTTCAGCGGCAATCCCTCCGTCACCATCCCGCCCGGCGCGCCGGCGGTCAGCGACCCGGTCGACCTCGGCGTCGAGCCGCTCGGCAGCGTCGCGGTCAGCCTCTTCCTGCCGGACATCACGCCGACGGCCACGATGCACTGGGATGGCCGCCAGACCGCCTATATCGCGGCGGGAAACAAGGTCGCCGACGCCGACATCAAGCCGGACGCGACCACGCTATCCCGGCTGTTCCTCAGCGGCATCCTCGTCGATGCGCCGGAGGACGCCCGCGCCATCGTCGCCTTCGGCGATTCCATCACCGATGGGGACGGCTCGACCGCCGACGCCAACGTTCGCTGGCCCGACCTCCTGGCCGAACGGCTGAAAGCCGCCGGGGGCGGCCCGGTTGCGGTGTTGAACGAGGGCATCTCCGGCGCCCGGGTGCTCAGCGACCGGATGGGAGTGAACGCGCTGGCGCGCTTCGACGAGGACGTGTTGAGCCATCCGCGCGCCGATACGGTGATCCTGATGATGCGGATCAACGACATCGGCTGGCCCGATTCCGCCCTGGAACGCGCCCCGGCGCCCTCCGCCGAAGACGTCATCGACGGCTACGAGCAATTGATCGCCCGCGCCCACGACCACGGCATGCGCATCATCGGCGCCACGCTGACCCCGTTCGAGGTCGCCTTCAAGGGCACCCCGCTCGAGGGCTATTACAGCGCCGAAAAGGAGGCGAAGCGGATAGCGGTCAACGAGTGGATCCGCTCAAGCGGCGCCTTTGACGGCGTGATCGACTTCGAGGCCGTGGTGCGCGATCCGGCGCACCCGACCCGCATGCTGCCCGCCTATGACAAGGGCGACAACCTGCACCCGAATGATTCGGGCTACAAGGCGATGGCCGAATCGATCGACCTCGAGTTGCTCAAGGCGCCGTGAAGCAATCCCGGCCGGCTTTCCCGCGCGAGCGCCGGCCGATTCAGCCTAGACTCCCGTTGCAAAAATCTTATATGGAAATTGCATGGGACACGTCCAAGCGATAGCGTCCGGCGGCGGAGTTGCGGCCGGCACCGAATCCGTTGTCGCTACAAAGGCCTTCCTTCGCGCCTCGGAACGGCTCGGCGTCTCCAATCGCATTCTCGGCCGGATCATCGGCGTTTCGGAAGCCAGCATATCGCGGATGGGGCGGGGGACCTTCACGCTCGCGTCCGGCGAGAAGCCGTTTGAGATCGCGCTCCTGTTCATCCGCGTCTTCCGCTCGCTTGACGCGGTTGTAGGCGGCGATGAGGCCGTGGCGCGCGCTTGGCTGCGCAATGAGAACACGGCGCTCGGGGGAGCCCCGCTCGCTCTCATCCAAACAATTCCCGGCCTGATCCGTGTTCTTGAATACCTGGACGCCAGACGCGCTGGCGTCTGAAGCGAGGCGGCTCGGCGGGAAATGCTGGCGCTGGTCGAGGCGCAGCACCTCGTTTCCACCCTCAAGATCATCGATACCCTGGCGGAGCAGGCCGTTCTCGAAGACTTGCTTGAGAAAACCAAGCCCCCATTGCCGCCGGAGTGCCGGGGTCTTCATTACCTCCTCGCCAGCCCGTTCCGCTACGGGTCCGCTTATCCCACGGGGTCACGCTTCCGCCGCGCCGGAATCACCGCCGGCGTCTTTTATGCGTCCGAGGCGGCGGCGACGGCGGTCGCCGAGATGGCCTTCTACCGGCTCCTGTTCTTCGCCGAATCGCCGGGAACGCCTTGGCCAGCCAATGCGGCTGAGCTCACCGCGTTCTCCGTGTCCTTCGGGACGGAACGCGGGCTTGATCTGACGGCGGCGCCGCTCTCGGCGGATCGCTCCATCTGGACGCATCCCACGCATTACGAGCCGTGTCAGGACCTGTGCGACAGCGCCCGCTCAGCCGAGCTGGAAGCGATCCGTTATGAATCGGTCCGCGATCCCGCGGGGCGGGCGAACCTGGCGCTTCTCACGTGCACGGCGTTCAACTCATCGCGCCCTGAGGGGCGGCAGAGCTGGCGCATGCGCCTCAGCGCCTCCGGCGTTCAGGCTATCCGCGAATTCCCGAACGCCCGGCTCGAATATCCGCCCGACGCCTTCGCTTCGGACCCGCGGATCGCCGGCCTTGCCTGGAAACGCTGACGGGCAAGAGGGCGAGGTCCCCGGTTCGAAGGCAGCCTTTCGAGGCCCTTGCGCTGCGTTCTCCTACTCAGCCGCCCCCTACTCGCTCGCGAAGCAATAGAACAGCCCCGCGCCGCCCGTCCCCGCTAGGTTCTCCTGGCTGCAGCCGCGCGACGGGTGCGAGGTGTTCCACGATTTCGCCTCGGCGCTGTCGTTCAGCCCCATGCGGTCGTGATGACCGGTCATTGCCGCGCCTTCGCCGCTCGATGTCCAGTTGCCGCAGGTCATGTCCTCGCTTCCTGCGAAAGCGGTCCCGTCGGCTTGCGACCCGGTCAGGATGTCGTGCATGTTGGGCTGATCGCCCCGGCCTTTCACCGTCTGGCCGGTCTCGTCGAGGGCGGTCTCCTTGCTGATCTTGTTCGCGCCCGAGTGAAGCTCCTCGACGCTGGCCGCGATCTCAATCCCGTTGGCGTTCGCCCACGGCCCCGCGCCGATGCGATCGCGCGCGTTCACCGCGCCGTCGCCGCCGGTGCTGAGGTAGGCGCGCCAGGCGCGGCCTTCCGAGCCGGCCGCTTCGGCCAGCGACTGGCAATGCGCGTCCGCGCCTTCCAGGCCGCCGAGGTCGGCGCCGCTGCCCGGGCCGGCGCTGGTGATGAAGAATCTCATCCCGGCGCTGCCGCTCTCCTGCGCCTGGGCCCCGCCAACCGAGGCGGCCGCCGCCAGCAAGGCCGCGCCGGCAAGCGGACTTAAGCTTCTGTGAATGCGCATGTCGTTCTCCCACTGAATAATCAGGTGGCCGCTTCGGCCCGGCGGTTGGAAAATCATCATAGACCGGGATCGGACGCCGACGAGTCGAATCACGGCTATTTGTCCTCTCTGATTTCTTGGGAATCGTGCGGCTTGTTATGGGCCGGTGTAACCGGCGGGGCATTCTCTCACGACAGAAGCGCTGTTGCGAGAGGGGACCAGACGAAGCAAGCGGCCCTTATAACCTCCCCTCAACGGGGCCCTCAACGGGGATGCTACCAGAGCTCCGCATCGCGGAACTCCGCGAACGATACCCTTTCCACTCCGCCCCGATCGGGCTAGTGCAGCCGCATGACAAGTGCTGAGACCCAAAAAGACCCGGCCGCCTTCGATTATCAGGCCTCGGCGGTGAAGATCGCCCGGCGGGGCGCACGCCGCCTCGCCAAGCTGGTCCAGCCGGAGGGGCGGTTCGTTTATCGCTACGATCGCGAGAAGAAGCGCATCTACAATCAATACAACGTGCTCCGCCATTGCGGCTCGGCCTGGTCCATGTTCGATGTCGTGCGCATGACCGGCCCGGATCCGGTGGTGACCGCGGCCGCCGTCAACGCGGCGCGCTACATGCGCGAAAACTTCATCCGCCCGTTCAAGGACGGGGATGCGCTTTGCGTCGTGGATGGCGACAAGATCAAGCTCGGCGGCAGCGGGCTGGCGCTGTTGGCGCTTGCCGAATGGCACCGCTTCGCGCCGGACCCGGAGATCGTCGAGACGGCCCGCGCGATCGGCCGCTATATCCTGTCCCAGCGCACGGAAGACGGCGATCTCCATCACGGTCGGAACTATCCGGACGGCGAACTCTACGATTTTCGCTCCAACTACTACACCGGCGAGGCTATCTTTGGCCTGCTCAGGCTTTCGGAATTGACCGGCGAGGAAGCCTGGCGCGACGCGGCGTTCGAGCTCTTGGCCGCGCTCGGACCGCGCGATTACGGCGTCGAGGTGCGCAGCCACTGGATGCTCTACGCGCTCGACGCCGCGGACGAGGTTCGGCCCTCGGCCGAGAACCGGGCCTATGCGGCGCGCATCGCGGCGCGCATCCTGCGCGATCCGATCAGCTACCGGGGGCGCGAGCTGTCGACCCCGATCGCCTGCATGTCGGAGGCGCTCCTCGCCTATATCCGGCTGAAGCGCCGGGCCGCCGCGGCGTCGCTCTACCCGTCCGTGTCGGATTGCGGCAGGGCCGTCCTGGAGAATCTAAGCCTCCAGACCAAGTCGTTCCGCAAGAACGGAGAATTCATGGCCGGCCCGCAGCGGCGGGATGTGCGGATCGATTACATCCAGCACAATATCTCCTCATTCGCGGCTTTCGGGACCATGGGCAAGGGCTTGATCGCGAATCCCTCCCCTAGGACCGCCCCGCAAATCATATCGATAGGTTAGATCCGCCCCGCCGTGCGGGTGCTGGTCAATCCTCGATTCCCGCCATTCGAAAGCTTTCGAGAAGCCGTTCCAACGTATCCTCATTGCGATAAGGCAGCATTGTTCGAAACGTGCTAAGACGAAAGTCAGGGCGCATTTGTTTTAGCCGGCTGAGGTGGCGGGCGGCGTGCTCATTCCGCCCGCGCGCGGCGTGACACGCGGCCAGATGAGCCTCGACCCAGAACTGCGGCGCGTCGATGCGCTCGAAGGCGGCGATCGCTTCATCATAGCGCCCACCTGTGTGTAGGCATCGCCCTTCGAGATTCCAATACCAGTTCGGATGATAGGGGTTGAGGCGCATGGCCTCCCTGACACGCTCAAGTCCCTCTTCCGGCCGGTCCAGATACATCAGCAGCCTGCCGTGCTCCGCCGCGACGAGATCATCGTTCGGGTTGAGCGTGATGGCTCTCTCGAAGTGATGGATCGCGCGATCATGGCGATGGGAGAAAAGCTGCGCCACCCCGAGCGCGAGATGCGTCTTGGCGTCCTGGTCATCGAGCGCAAGCGCCTTGTCTCCCGTGGTCAGCACGTCGGTCAGACCGCCCTCCGTCATGGCCCAGAACCAGTCGTAGAGAGAAGCGATGCAGAGCAAGCCATGGGCGCGAGCGTATCCCGGATCGGCTTTGGTTGCCTTTTCAAGATGCTCGCGCGCACGTGCGTAGTCAGCGCGCGTGTAATGCTGCAGGTAGTGTTGCGCTCTCAAAACATGATCATAAGCATCGAAGCTTTCCGGCGATTTTCCGGCGCGGGCCTTGTCGGCCAGGGCTGTCAAGCGGCCGGCAATCGTCGAGGTGACGGTGCGCGCGACATCGAGCTGCACGTCAAACAGATCTTCGAGCCTGCGGTAGTAGCGCTCCGCCCAGGCCTCGGTGCCTGTTTCGCAGGCAATGAGATGGACGGATAATCGCAGGCGGTCGCCCGCGCGTCGGACGGAACCGGTCAGGTTGTGACGGACGCCCAGCGCGCTCCCGATGGCGCTGAGCTCGCCGTTCTCTTGCGCGACCCGGAAGGAAGACCGGCGGGCTACGACAAACAGCTCCTTGTCGCGCGAAAGCTCCGTGATGATGTCGTCCGCCACGCCTTCGGCGAAATAGCCGCCTTCTTGGTCCGAACCGATCGTGGTGAAGGGCAGGACGGCAATGGACGGCCGATCGGGCAAGGCAGGCCGTTTCGGATCATCTACGTCGATCCGCGCTTGCGCGTTCCCCTCTGGCTTGGTTTCAATCCGCCGACGGCCTGTCCGCAGTGACCGGGCGAGATCCTCAGTCTCAAGCTCAGGCTTCACCCCGAGCTGCTCCGAAAGTTCGCGTCGACACCGCTCATATTGCGCCAACGCGGCGTCATGACGGCCCTGGGCCGCATAGAACCGCATCAGGGCGCGATGGACGTGCTCCTGCAGCGGATCGATGGAGAGGAGCTTCAGGCCGTGAGCCAAGGCCTCCTCCACTTGCCCCTCCTGCTCCGCCCGCTTCATCAGCCGCGAATGGATTCCGCAGGCAAGAAGGCGGAAGCGTTCGCGCTCCCCGGCCAGCCATTGCTCGAATGCGGCTTCCCCAACGGACAAGCCTTCCATCAGGTCGCCGCGAAGAAGAGGGGCTGTTTGCGCCAGGGCAAGGTCATCCGTCGAACCTAAGGCGGCTTCGAGGACCTTGGCGTCAACCCACGCCACCTCTTTCTCCCAAGCGATGGCTTCTTTGCTCGCGCGAATGGGATTTTCGGGAGAGCCGGCGAGAGCGCCTCGCAGTTCCGAAAGCGTCTGCCGCAGGCTCGCGCGCGCTTGGTTCTCGCCCCGCTCGCCCCACAAAAGGCCGGTAAGCACGCCGCGGGACACTTCAGTGCCTTCGCGGAGCACCAGATATCCGAGCAAGGCGCGCACCCGCTTGGACGCGAGCTTGACGGGCTCCCCGTCGATCGAAACTTCCACTGGTCCCAAGAGGCGGATGCGCAAAGCGCCCCCAGGATCAGCGGACTGCAATTGTCGATTTTGCGTTGCGCTGACGTTCGCCACGACGTTGGGCTCACAGGTGTCGGTCTAGTCTCTCTTCATGAAGCAAGGGAGACAAGATCATGTGTCACGATGTTAACCCGCTTGGAACCACCATGCATCTGAAGGAACTGGACAGGCAGGCGGCAGGAAGCCGCCGACCGCTGTCGTCAACCGGCGCCTGGATCGGGAGCGTGAAGCAACGCCAGCTTGGCGCCTTCGAAACGCCGGAGCCGTCGCCGCCCTTTTCGCAGCGCCCGTGCTGATCCGCGCGAGCAACTCGATTGCGCGCTTCATCACGCCAGGGCTTGACCGCGCTGACCCAATTCGGCGCCGCGTCGGTTAGACCGATGATCGGCTTCGGATCGCAGTTCAGAGACGCTCGAGCTCATGTATTTCGGGCTCATTTATTAATGCCGACACACGCGTCCTTTTGGGGATTGAAAGGAAAGCCATGACTCACGTCGGACACTGCTTTTGCGGCGCGGTCGAACTGGAGGTCACCGGGTCCCCGGAGGCCATGGGCTACTGTCATTGCGGTTCTTGTCGTTCGTGGTCCGGCGGGCCGGTGAACGCCTTCAGCCTCTGGAAGCCGGATGCGGTGCGGATCACATCGGGGGCGGAGCATGTCGCGACCTTCCAGAAGACGGAGCTCAGCCAGCGTCAGTACTGCGCCAAGTGCGGCGGGCACCTGATGAACAATCATCCGCCCCTGGGCCTCGTGGACGTGTTCGCCGCGACGATGCCGACCCTTGCCTTCGCCCCCGGCGTTCACGTCAACTATGCTGAGACGGTGCTGCCCATGCGGGACGGCCTGCCTAAGCTGAAAGACTTCCCAGCCGATTTTGGCGGCTCCGGCGAGGCAGTTGCCGAGTAACGGCTGGTTTATCCAACGGCGGCTGATCGTCAGGGTCCACCCCCAAGCGGACGTTCAGGCGTGGGCGCCAGAGGTCTGATTCAATCCACCAGCTGAATTCACACTCTCGCCGGTCCTCATGAGAACCGGTATTCGACATCCGCGAAGGAATCGACCGGGAACGCGTAGAGCAACCGTAGTGGCGCATCGCCGGAATTGCGGATGCCATGCTCCGTGTCGCCGGGAATGAAGACGGCCGAACCGGCGCCGACCTCGATCTCCGCCCCATCCAGCGTGACCACGCCCCGGCCTTCCAGCACGTAATAGATCTCGGCGGGCTCATGCCGGTGCAGGCCGAGCCAGCCGCCGGGCTGAAGCTTCGCCACGCCGGCGGTGAGCGCCGCCGTCGGGGTCGCGTCGGCGCTGAAGAGCGTGCGCCAGCCGATCCTCCCCTTCACCGGATCGTCCCACCCGTCAGGGCTCAAATCCTCCAGTCGAACCACATGCGGTGTGCAGCGTTCCATATCGATTCTCCCGCTTTGTGCGGAACGAGAATTCCCGCCCCGTCGTCTTCCGCTCGCCATATTGGGCGCGCTAAGAGGCGC
>JACCSN010000965.1 GCA_013812985.1 Hyphomicrobiales bacterium
CCAAGCAGGACCAGCTCGACGACAAGAAGCGCTCCCAGGTCCTGCCGCTGCTCCTGCATGGCGACGCGGCGTTCGCCGGCCAGGGCGTCGTGGCGGAGTGCTTCGGCCTGTCGGGGTTGCGCGGCCACCGCACCGGCGGCTCGCTGCACGTGATCATCAACAACCAGATCGGCTTCACCACCAATCCGCGCTACGCCCGCACCTCGCCCTATCCGTCGGATGTCGCCAAGATGATCGAGGCGCCGATTTTCCATGTGAACGGCGACGATCCGGAGGCGGTCGTCTTCGCAGCCAAGGTGGCGACCGAGTTTCGCCAGAAATTCCACAAGCCGGTGGTGCTGGACATGTTCTGCTACCGCCGCTTCGGCCACAATGAGGGCGACGAGCCGGCCTTCACGCAGCCGCTCATGTACAAGGCGATCGGCCAGCATCCCACGACGCTGGAAATCTATTCGAAGAAGCTGGTGGGCGAGGGCGTCGTCACCGCCGACGAGGTGGAAGCCGCCCGCAAGAGCTGGCGCGATCATTTGCAGGCCGAGTTCGAGGTCGGCGATGCCTACAAGCCGAACAAGGCGGACTGGCTTGACGGCGCCTGGTCGGGACTCACCACGCCGCGAGCGGCCGACGAAAGGCGGGTGGGCGCGACCGGCGTCCCTATGGACCAGCTGAAGGAGATCGGGCTCAGGCTGGCCCGCACCTCCAAGGATTTCAACGTTCATCGGACGGTGAAGCGCCTCCTCGACAACCGCCGCAAGATGATCGACAGCGGCGAGGGGATCGACTGGGCGATGGGCGAGGCCATGGCTTTCGGCTCGCTCCTGAAGGAAGGCTACAAGGTCCGCCTCTCCGGGCAGGATGTGGAGCGCGGCACTTTTTCGCAGCGCCACTCGGTCCTATTCGATCAAGTGACGGAGAAGCGCTTTACGCCGCTCAACCACCTTGGAGGCGAGCAGGCGAGCTTCGAGGTGGTCAATTCCATGCTTTCCGAGGAAGCGGTGCTCGGCTTCGAGTACGGCTACTCGCTTTCCGAGCCGAAGGCGCTGACGCTCTGGGAAGCCCAGTTCGGCGACTTCGCCAACGGCGCGCAGGTGGTCTTCGACCAGTTCATCTCGTCGGGCGAGCGCAAGTGGCTCAGAATGTCCGGGCTCGTCTGCCTGCTCCCGCATGGCTATGAGGGACAGGGGCCGGAGCACTCCTCCGCCCGCCTGGAGCGCTGGCTGCAGATGTGCGCGGAGGACAACATGCAGGTGGCGAACTGCACGACGCCGGCGAACTACTTCCACATCCTGCGTCGGCAGATGCATCGCTCGTTTCGCAAGCCGCTCATCCTGATGACGCCGAAGTCGCTGCTTCGCCACAAGCGCGCGGTGTCGCGCCTGGACGAACTGGCCGAGGGCTCGACCTTCCACCGTCTCCTCTACGACGACGCCGAGATGCTTGACGGCGAGGCGGTGAAGCTCGCGCTCGACGGTGAAATCCGCCGCGTCGTGATTTGCTCCGGCAAAGTTTATTTCGACCTCTACGAGGAGCGGGATAATCGGGGCGTGGACGACGTCTATCTGCTGCGCGTCGAGCAGCTCTATCCGTTCCCGATGAAGGCGCTTTCCGAGCTCCTGGCGCGCTTCCCCGCCGCGGAAGTCGTCTGGTGCCAAGAGGAGCCGCAGAACATGGGCGGCTGGAGTTTTGTGGAGCCGCGCATCCGCGCCGTTCTGGACATGAACAAGGCCGCCGAGAAGAGCTTCAGATATGCCGGGCGGCCGGCTTCGGCGGCGACCGCGTCCGGGCTCATGTCGAAGCATGTGGCGCAGCGCAAGCAGTTTCTTGAGGAGGCGCTCGACGCCTGACCAATCAGCGCCGGACGGCCGGCACGGGAGCGAAGATGGCAACGGAGATCAAGGTTCCGACACTCGGCGAATCCGTGGCGGAGGCGACCGTCGGACAATGGTTCAAGAAGGAAGGCGACGTCGTCGCCCGCGACGAGCCGCTTGTCGAGCTGGAGACCGACAAGGTGACGATCGAGGTGCCGGCTCCGGCCGCCGGCCGGCTTGAGAGCATCTCCGTGAAGGACGGCGAGACTGTCGGCGTCGGCGCTCTTTTAGGGATGCTGGCCGAAGGCGCGGGCGCCCAAGCCGCGCCCAAGAACGGCGGCGGCAAGGAGGCGGCGTCTAAGCCGGCGGCGCGCAAGGCCGACGCCAAGACAGCGGCCGAGGCTCCGCAGGCTAAGTCACCGGCGAAGACGGCGGCCGAGCCGCCGCAAGCGCAGAGTCCGGATGAATCCCCGGCGCCGGGCTATGAAATGCCGCCCGCGCCCTCCGCCCGCAAGCTCATGGAGGAGAAGTCAGTCGCCCCGGCCGAGGTTTGGGGAACCGGAAAACGCGGTCAGGTCCTCAAGGGCGATGTGGTCGAGTTCCTGGGACGGGGGACGGCGCCCCCCGCCGCTGCCCCCACGGCTGCCCGCGCTCCCTCGGCGGCTGGCGACGAGGCGCGCGAGGAGCGCGTCCACATGACCAGGCTCCGCCAGACCATCGCCCGGCGCCTGAAGGAGGCGCAGAACCAGGCCGCCATGCTCACCACGTTCAACGACGTGGACATGAGCGCGGTGATGGAGCTGAGAA
>JACCSN010000975.1 GCA_013812985.1 Hyphomicrobiales bacterium
CCGTCGCGCCGATCGCCGCGACGGTGGTGCTGATCCGGCTGATCGAGGCGTTCAAGATCATCGACCTGCCGAACGTCCTGACCGGCGGCGGACCAGGGCTGGCGACGGAATCGATGACGCTGCATTCGTTCATCTCCTGGCGCACCCAGGATCTCGGCAGCTCGGCCGCCGTCGGATACATGCTGCTCTTCGTCTCCACCGTGGTCTGCGTGTCCTTCTTCAACTTCGTGGTCAGGCCCACACGCCGGTTCCAGGCATGAGCGACGTGTCCAACTCCCTTGTCCGGCGCCTGTTCGAGCCGGCATCGCTGGACCGGCAAGCGCCGGCCGCGAAGGTGGCCACGTACGCGGTTCTGTTCCTGTGGACCCTGGTCGTCCTCGTGCCGCTCTATTGGGTGCTCGTCACCTCGTTCAAGTTGCCGACCCACGTCGACAACGGGCCGGTCTACCTGCCCTTCATCGATTTTTCGCCCTCGCTGCACGCATGGGATTTCATGCTGCTGCAGAACAACACGCTCGGGCCTTATGTGAATTCGATCGTCGTGGCGCTCGCGAGCACCGTGCTTTCGGTGCTGATCGGCGCGCTCGCGGCCTATGCGCTGGTGCGCATCCGTTTCCAGGTGAAGATCGCCGCCGTAGCGACCTTCCTGGTTCTCCTCGTTGCGCTCATCGTCGCGGTTGTCACCTTCGGCGTCCGCTGGGAGGTGGCCCTCACCGTGGCGGTCGCCTTGTTCCTTTTATCGCTCGGCACGATCGCGCGCCGCACCCGGCTGGCGCTGGGCAATACGGACATCGAGTTCTGGATGATCTCCAACCGCATCATGCCGCCGATCGTGGCCGTGCTGCCGATCTATGTGATGTTCCAGCAGATGCGGCTGCTCGATACCCAGATCGCCCTGATCGCTACCTACACGGCGGTCAACCTGCCGATCGTGGTCTGGCTGACGCGGGATTTCTTCGCCGGTATCCCGCTCGATCTGGAAGAGAGCGCCGAGATCGACGGCGCCTCGAAGTTTCGCGTCTTCTTCACCATCGCGCTGCCGCTCGTCCGCTCCGGTCTGGTGGCGACCTTCCTGCTCGTGCTGATCCTGTCCTGGAACGAGTACCTGCTGGCGCTTTTCCTTTCCAACGCCAACGCCCAGACGATGCCGGTGCTCGTCTCCGCGCAGAATACCACGCGCGGCCCGCAATGGTGGTACATGTCCGTGTTGATCGTCATGATGATCGGCCCCGTGGTGGTGATCGCGAGCGTCTTGCAGAAGCACATCGCCCGCGGCCTCCTGGCCGGCGCGGTCAAGGGCTAGGCCGCCATGCGCGTGACGCTCTCCAACGTCCACAAATCCTTCGGCGCGGTGCAGGTGGTTAAAGGCATCGACCTGGAGGTCGCCGACGGCGAGTTCCTGGTCCTGCTCGGCCCCTCCGGCTGCGGCAAGACCACCGCGCTCAGGATGGTGGCCGGGCTGGAATCGGTCACCTCGGGACGCATCATGATCGGCCCGCGCGACGTGACCGACGTGCTGCCGAAATACCGCGACATCGCGATGGTGTTCCAGTCCTACGCGCTCTACCCGCACATGACGGTCGCCGAGAACATCGGCTACCCGCTAAAACTCCGCGGGACCGAGCGGGACGCGCGTGAGCGCGAGGTGCGGGCGGCGGCCGCCAAGGTCGACCTGACCGAATACCTGCACCGCTATCCGCGCCAGCTCTCCGGCGGCCAGCGGCAGCGCGTGGCCCTCGCCCGGGCGATCGTCCGCCGGCCCAGCGTCTTCCTCATGGACGAGCCGCTCTCCAACCTCGACGCCAAGTTGCGCGGCCACATGCGCTCGGAACTGAAGCGGCTGCAGGCCGATCTCGGCATCACCACGATCTACGTCACGCACGACCAGATCGAGGCGATGACGCTGGCGCACCGCGTCGCCGTGATGAACCGCGGCGTCGTCCAGCAGATCGCCAGGCCACGCGACATCTACGACGATCCGGCCAATCTCTTCGTCGCCGGCTTCATCGGCTCGCCGCCGATGAACATGGTGGCCGGCGCGATCGCCGACGGCGCCTTCCGCTCGGCCGGCGGCAGCATCGCCACGGACGGCCAGCGCGCGGGAGGCGAGGCGGTGCTCGGGTTCCGGCCGGAGGACGCGGCGATCGTGCCGCCGGGGGAAGGCCAGCTCAGCGCGACCGTCTTCGCCTGCGAGCTGACCGGCAACGAGACGATGGTCACCTGCCGGCTTGGCGGCGACGACGCCGTCGTCAAGATGGACAAGGGTTTCGAGATCGCGCCGGACGCCCCGGTCGGCATCCGGGTCGACCCGGCGAAGATCTGCTTCTTCGACCGCGGGAGCGGTGAGCGGCTACGGCCACGATGAAATCGCGCCAGCTGAAGACCCGCGCGGGTGGCGGCGCCGCGCTTCGTGCTCGCGCATCCGGCGATCACCACCGTCATTCCGGGCGCCAACAGCTCCGGTCAGGTGAGGGCGAATGTCGCGCGGCTTCACGCCGACATCCCCGCCGCGCTATGGTCGGACGTCAAGGCGGAAGGGCTCATCGGCCCGACGCTCCCGTCCAGGCCGGCCCGTTTCCCTGAGGAGATCACCATGCTGCGCGGCCTCGACCCGCTACTTTCGCCCGAGCTCCTGCGAATTCTGCGCGCCATGGGGCATGGCGACGAGATCGCCATCGTGGACGCGAACTATCCGGCCTCGAGGGACGCCAAGCGCCTCGTCAGGCTGGACGGCGCCGACGCCACCCAGGCGCTGCAGGCGATCCTCTCCGTCCTGCCGCTCGATTCCTTCGTCGCCAACCCGGCGCATTGCATGCAGGTGGTGGGCAAGCCCGACGAGGTCCCGCCCGCGGTGGCGGAGTTCCAGACGGTGGTGGACCGGCTTGCCGGCTTCCCGGAGAAGATCGGCAAGATCGAGCGCTTCGGATTCTACGACCGGGCGAAGACTTGCTACGCCGTCGTCGCCACCGCCGAGCGACGGCTCTACGGCAACATCATCCTGACCAAGGGCGTGATCGGGGCGGATGGGGAAGTCGTGAGATGACGAGGCCGCATTTCCCCCCGGCGAAGCGAGATAAGGTTGGCGCCTTTCGACTCGGGGGTCATGGATACATCTCAGCTCTCCCCTCCTGTCGTCATTGCCGGACTTGATCCACTGCTGTCCGGTTCAGGCGGGTTGGAGGTTGAGGGAGCATTGTCGGGGGTCCGTGGTTGGCGGTTCGGGCGGGGCGAGGAGGCGGTCGAGGGGTCTCCTATGCATGAGATTGGCGCGGACGAGGCGGGCGAAGGCGAGCGGGCTTTCGACGAGCGGGACGGCGGCCTGCGCCAGCCGCAAGAGCAGGAAGGCGATGAGGGCGACGGCGATCTGGATGCGCATGGCGTTCTCCGAGCGGCCGACGAAGTGCTTGATCTTCAGCGTCTGCTTGATCCATCGGAAGAACAGCTCGATCGCCCAGCGGCGCTTGTAGAGCGCGGCGATCTCCTCGGCCGGGGCGTCGAGATCGTTGGAGAGGATGCGCAGCTGCTTGCCGGTCTCGGTCAGGACCCTGATCTCGCGGACGGCGTCCCCGAACGGGTTGCGCCGGCTCCTGGCTTGCCGCAACGGCAGGAAGCCGATGCGGTCGGACAGCACCGGCGAGCCGGCGGCGACCGGGTTCTCCTCGATGACGTCGAGCGGCGTGTTCTTCTTGAAGCGGGTGACGATCCGACAGCCGGCCTCGTCGAGCTTGGCCCACCAGCCGTAGTCATAGTAGCCGAGATCGAAGACGTAGGTGGCGCCGGGCTCGATCGGCATGGCCTTGGCGGCGGTGATGTCGTTGACCTTGGCGGTGGTGACGACGGCGTAGAACGGCCGGTCGGCGTCGGGATCGTAGATGACGTGCAGCTTGCCGCCGCAAGCCTTGGCGGAGAAGCGCGCCCAGTCGGAGCCGAGCCCGCCAAGCCTCAGGCCGGAGGAGTCGATCAGCCGCACCGCCTCGCCGATCTTCCGGCGCAAGCCGCGGCCGGCCTGCGCCGTCATCAGCGCGAAGAGATCGGCGAACAGGGCGGCGGGCCGCAGCCTGTTGGCGTCGGCCAAGGTCGAGCGCGACACCTCGTCGGCGCCGAGATGATAGAGCCGCGCTGCATGGCTGGACAGCGCCGTCACGATCTCCCGCAGCGAGACCGCGCCGGCCATCTGACCATAGAGGAGGGCGATGAACTGCGCCTTCGTGGTCAGCGTCCGAACCCGCGCGTCGGCGTCATGCTCGTCGACGAGCCGCTCGAACGCGGCCCAAGGGACCAGCTTCAAAAGCCCGTGCATGACGCTATTCTGATGCCGCATGGCGTTGACCCCTTTCTCGCGTCCCGAACACCTGCAAATGCTCGGAACCGAGTAGAATCAACGCCATGCGCCCTGTCCACCAAAACTCAACCGGACAGCAGTGCGCCACAACTGACCATCGAGACCGCGGCGATTCTCGCGGGCAAGCTCGTCATCACCGGGACGGCCGGCGCTCCTGGCGCCGTTGTCAGGCTCCGCGGCACCACGTTCACCGCGAGAGCCGACGCGCA
>JACCSN010000980.1 GCA_013812985.1 Hyphomicrobiales bacterium
TGTTGGCGGCGATCAGCCGGACGATCTTGTCGAGCCTGTCCTGGGCGCCGATCGGCTCCGCCATGACCTCGCGGAGCTTCCGCAAGAGCACGCGGGGCCCGGCGAGCGCCCCCCGGGTTCCTGGCAAACCTGACCTCCTTGGCCGTGCGGCCCGCGAGGGTTAACCCCGCGCGCCGCTAACGTTCAGGTCTTGTCCAGCTCGTATATTGAATGGAGCGTCCTGACCGCAAGTTCGGTGTAGGCCGCGTCGATCAGGATGGAAATCTTGATCTCCGAGGTGGTGATGAGCTGGATGTTGATGCCGCGCGCGGCGAGCGCCTTGAAGGCCTGCGCCGCCACGCCGGCGTGGCTCCTCATGCCGATGCCGATCACCGAGACCTTGGCCACGTCGCTGGAGCCCGAGGCGCTCTCCATGGCGACCGTGGCCTTCAAGCCGTCGATCAGCGCCAGCGAGCGCTCGAAATCGGCGGTCGGCACGGTGAAGGTGATGTCGGTGGTGCGGCCGTCCTCCGAGATGTTCTGGACGATCATGTCGACATTGATCCCGGTCTCCGCCAGCGGGCCGAAGATCGCCGCCGCCACGCCCGGCTTGTCCTCCACGCCGCGAAGCGTGACCTTGGCCTCGTCCTTGGAATAGGCGATGCCGGTAACCAGCTGCTTTTCCACGATCTCGTCCTCGTCGCAAATGAGCGTGCCGACCGGTTCCCCATCGGAACCGGCTTCGATGGAATCCGGGTCGTCGAAGGAGGAGCGCACGAAGGTCCTGACCCCATGCACCATGGCGAGCTCCACCGAGCGCACCTGCAGGACCTTGGCCCCGAGCGAGGCCATTTCCAGCATCTCCTCGAAAGCCACCTTGTCGAGGCGTCGCGCGCTCGACACGATGCGCGGATCGGTCGTGTAGACGCCGTCGACATCGGTGTAGATGTCGCAGCGGTCGGCGCCGACCGCCGCGGCCACCGCCACCGCGCTCGTATCCGACCCGCCGCGGCCCAGCGTCGAGAGGCGGCTGTCGGGCGCCAGCCCCTGGAAGCCGGCGATGACGGCGACCTCGCCGCGCGCCATGCGGTCGATGAGGACATCGCCGCGGATGTCGCTGATGCGCGCCGCGCCATGCGCGGCGTCGGTGGCGATCGGCACCTGCCAGCCGAGCCACGAGCGGGCGTTGACGCCCATATCCTGGAGGACGATGGCGAGCAGCCCCGCGGTCACCTGCTCGCCGGAAGCGACCACGGTGTCGTATTCGCGCGTGTCGTGGAGGACCGAGGCGGAGCGGCATAGCGCCACGAGCTTGTTGGTTTCCCCGGCCATGGCGGAGACGACGACGGCCACCTCATGGCCACATCCCACCTCTCGCCGCACATGCCGCGCCACGTTGCGGATGCGGTCGATATCGGCGACCGACGTTCCGCCGAATTTCATGACGAGTCGGGCCATGCCGAGGAAATCCGTTGGCGGGCGCCGAAGCGGCGGGTGGGGTTGTCATGACGGAAGCGCGGCCGCGAGGCCGCCGCGGGCTATTACCGGCTTCCGCCGCCCGCGGCAACAGCACGGCGGCGTCGGGCCGCTTCTGCCTTGTCGCCGCGCCCAAGGCCGGCGTTCGGGCAAATCAGCCGGCGTTCGCGCGAAACCAAAACTGTCTCCTAACCATGCGATCAGGTTTCGACGCCGATCCGTCGCGAATCAGGGAATGACAATGGGTCGCCGCGAGCGCCAAGAAGCAAGCCTAGGGAATACCTCGTTAACGTTGTGGTAATTCGGGGCTGGTCGCGGAAGGAATCCGTAAACTTTGACCGGTAGTCGTTGCGGGTCCACTGGGACACTCGGGCAGGTTATAGCCATGAATTTCCACTCTGCTCTCGGGCTCTTGCGCCGGCCGCTCCCTAAGCTCTCGGCGGGTCCCGCGACCGATCCGCGCTCGCTCGCGCGCGACCAACGCGGCTCGGTGGCCGTGATCGCGGCCGTCGCCTTCCCGGTCCTGATCGGCGGGATCGGGCTCGGGGCCGAGGTCGGCTACTGGTATCTCAAGGAGCGCAAGCTGCAGCAAGTCGCCGACCTGTCCGCCTACGCCGCCGCCGTGCGGCTGAACAAGGGCGACGAGGACGATACGCTTGACGAGGTCGCCCTCCACATCGCCACGCAATCCGGCTTCAAGACCGCCGCTGGGGAGATCCAGGTTCACCATCCGCCGATCTCGGGGCCTAATGCCGGAGATGACGACATGGTGGAAGTCGTGCTCACCGAGGATATCGAAAGGTCCTTCTCGGGGTTCTTCGGCCGCGATGACGTGAATCTGGAGGGACGAGCAGTCGCCAGGGTGACCCCCGAAGCCAATCCGGCATGCCTGATCGCACTTGCGCCGACAGGCGCTCAGACCCTCAGCATCACAGGCAATGGCGGGGTGACTCTCAACAGCTGCGTGGCCGTGGCGAACTCTCTCGACGCACAGGCCATCTATGTGAAAGGCAGCGGATCGCTGAATTCCAAATGCGCCTATACCGGCAGCGGCGGCGCTTATGGTCAGAAGACCGATTCCATTGTCTCGGAATGCAACCCGGAGGTCCAGCAGGACGTCGTCTTGGATCCTTATATCGGCGTCATCCCGCCGACGAAATCGCTTACCTGCTACACGGCTGGAGGCAATCAGCCAGTAATTCCAGTTGCGCCGACGCGGACGGTGAACGGCGTCAAGACTTGGGACCTCTGCGCCCTTGACATCAAGAGCAACCTGCAGCTCGAAGCAGGCGTTTACATCCTCTATGGTGGAAATATTACGGATACTGGGCAAAACACCGTTACCGGGACCGGGGTCACGTTTTTCCTGACGAGCAAGGCGACCGCGCCCACTGTATTCTCGCGCATCGCTGTGAACGGCGCCAAATTCGATCTGACCGCCCCCACCAGCGGATCCTATTCCGGCCTGGTGTTCCTTGGTGACGTGCTCAATACGGGAACTCAGAGTTTCGGTGGGAACTCGAACCTCCAAGCCCAGGGTGCGGTACGCTTCCCGACCGGCACGATCGATTTCGGTGGCGGCAGCGGTTCAGGCGGCTGCGTTCAGCTTATCGCGAACAAGATCTCGTTCACCGGCAACGGCGACATCACCTTCGGCCACCAATGCGGCGGGGCCGGGACCACGACCGCGAACGTCGGCAGCGGCGGCGGCACTGTGAAGCTCGCAGAGTAGGTCATGAACCTTCGATCGACCGTGCCTCTCCTGCGTCGATGCAGGCGCCCGCTCCTCCCCGACGAGGACGGCGCCTCGGCCGTCGAGTTCGCGCTGCTCGCGCCGATCCTGGTCCTCGCCTGCATCGCCACCATCGATGTCGGGCTGGCGATCAATCAAAGGATGCACATCGACCAGAGCCTGCGCGCCGGCGCCGCAGCCGCGATGCTCGACCCCGACGGACTCACCGCGGACGACGTCAGGGACTATGTCGAGGGCAGCGCTTCAGGCAGCTTCACCATCGCTCCTGAAGCCGGCGCGGGCGAGATCGACACCTCGTCCGACACCGATCTGTCGGTCACCGTTGAGAAGTTAATCGCCTGCCCCGAAAGCGTGTCCGCCAAGGTTCGCTATGGCTCGGTCCTGTCATGCGCGGACGACGCCGACCCTTACGTCTATTTCCGGCTCACGGGCGAGACGAGGTACGACCCTATGCTGCTTTGGGATCAATTCCCGCTGGAAGGCATCCCGCTGGAAGGCTCGATCCTGGTCCAGGTCGAATGAACACGAGGCGCAACTGGATGATGCGCGCCGGGTGGCGGTTCCGGCGCGACGAAAGCGGCGCCAGCGCCGTCGAGTTCGCGTTCGTCGGCTCGATTCTCATCGCCTGCATGCTGGGCGTCATCCAGTTCGGCTGGGCGCTCCAGATGCGCAACGAATTGGGGAAGGCAGCGGATCACGCCGTGCGCTATGTCCAACTAAACCCGGGCGCGGAAGACAGGGTCGAAGATGCTGATTTCGAGCAAAAGGTTCGGGATTACACCGACGATCATGGATACGACCCGGATCGCCTGTCGGTCGAAGCCGGAGAAACGACCGTCGGCGACATCGATTTCCGCACCTTGAGCGTTGAATACGATATGCCGCTGTCGATCCCCGGCTTCCCGGTGTCTCTCGTGACGCTCGGCGTTTCCCGGCGGACGCCGGATTTTTAGAGCGCAGAAAAGCAGGCGGCGTAATCTGCCCCGTGACGCGCATGCCGTCGCCGAGGCGCAGCCTCAAACGTGCAGAAAGCGGTCCTTCAGGTCCGGCGTGGCGGCCAGCGCCGGGCTGTCGCCGCTCCACACCACCTCGCCTTTCTCCAGGATCACATGCCTGTCCGCGAACCGCGTGAGCTGGTCGAGGTTCTTGTCCACCACCAGGATCGACTGGCCGTCCGCCTTGAGGCGCTTCAGGCAGCTCCAGATCTCTTCCCGCACCAGCGGCGCCAGCCCCTCGGTCGCCTCGTCGAGGATGAGCAGCTTCGGGTTGGTCATCAGCGCGCGGCCGACGGCGAGCATCTGCTGCTCGCCGCCGGAGAGCTGATCGCCGCGATTGCGCCGGCGCTCGGCGAGCTTTGGGAACAGCTCGTAGATGGCGGGAAGCGTCCAGCGCGGCGCGCCGCCGCTCCGGTTGGCGGCGGTGGCGACGAGGTTCTCCTCCACATTGAGCGTCGGGAAGATCTGGCGGCCTTCGGGAACGAGGCCCAGCCCGGCCTGGGCGACGCGGAAGGGCGGCCGGCCGTTGAGCTTGGCGCCGTCAAACAGGATGTCGCCGCGGCGGGCGCGAAGGAGACCCATGATGGCGCTGATGGTCGTCGTCTTGCCCATGCCGTTGCGCCCGAGCAGGGTGACGGCCTCGCCGCGGCCGACGTCGAAGGAGACTCCGAACAGGACCTGGCTGTCGCCATAAGCGGCCTCCAATCCGCGCACCTCAAGCAGGGCGCCGCTCACGCCGCCTCCTCGCCGAGATAGGCTTCTCGCACCTTCTCGTCCTTGCGGATCTCGTCGGGGCGGCCGGTGGCGATGACGCGGCCGTAGACGAGCACGGAAATGCGGTCGGCGAGCGCGAACACCGCCTCCATGTCGTGCTCGACGAGCAGGATGGCGCAGCGCCCCTTCAGGTCCCGCAACAGGTTCAACAACTGGGCGCTCTCCTCGCGGCCGGCGCCGGCCATCGGCTCGTCGAGCAGGAGGAGCGCCGGCTCCTGGACGAGCGCCACGGCCAGCTCAAGCGAGCGCTTTTCACCATGCGAAAGTGCAGCGGCCGGCGTGCCGGCGCGGTGGGCGAGGCCGACCAGCTGGAGCGCATCCAAAGCCTTCGCGTTCAGCCGACGCTCAAGCCACGCCGGCCGGAAGAACCGAAAGCTCGATCCGTCGCGCGCCTGTGCGGCGATCGCAACATTCTCCAGGACCGAGAAATCCGGCAGGAGGTTGGTGATCTGGAACGACCGCGCGAGGCCCCGGCGCACCCGCGCGTGCATCGCAAACCCGGTCACGTCCTCGCCATTGAGGACGACGCGTCCGGCGTCAGGGCGAATGAAACCGGAGATTTCGCCGATCAGCGTGGTCTTGCCGGCGCCGTTCGGCCCGATGACGGCATGGATCTCGCCGGGC
>JACCSN010000992.1 GCA_013812985.1 Hyphomicrobiales bacterium
TTGCTGCTCCTCAGCTGCGGATGCGGGTGGTGAACCAGCGCGTCAGGCGGTTCCAGATGTCGGCCTTGCCGACCGCGTCCTCCACGCCGTGGTCCAGATTGGGATTGTCGTTGATCTCGATGATATAAACGCCCTCTGCCGTCTCTTTCAGATCGACGCCGTAGAGGCCGTCGCCGATGAGGTTGGCCGAGCGGACGCCCGCATCGAGCACCTCGGTCGGCACCTTGTCGATCGAGAATGTGCGGAAGCCGCCTTCTTCCGTGGTGCCGTCAGCGCGGTGATTGACGATCTGCCAGTGCTTCTTCGCCATGCCGTATTGGCAGACGAACAGCGGCTGACCCGCAAGCACGCCGACGCGCCAGTCGAACTTGGTCGGCACGAAGCGCTGCGCCAGCAGGATGTCTGTCTCCTTGAAGAATTCGGTGACCGTGGCTTTCAGCTCGTCGGACGTTTCCGCCTTGCGCACGCCCCGGCTGAAAGACCCGTCGGGAATCTTCACCACGACTGGGAAGCCGAGCGTGTCGGCGACGCGCTCGATATCGGCGGGATCCTGGATGACGATGGTCTCGGGCATGGGCAGCCCGGCATGGGTGAGGCGCTCCCACAGATAAACCTTGTTGGTGCAGCGGATCATCGAGATCGGATCGTCGATAACCGGCATCCGTTCCATCACGGCGCGGCGGGCGAACCGGTAGGTGTGGTTGCGGATCGACGTCGTTTCGCGGATGAACAGCCCATCGAAGTCCGTGAGCCGGTTGAGATCCTTGCGGGTGATCGGCTCGACTTCGACGCCGAGCGGCGCGGCGAGCTTTGCCCAGTGCAGGAGCGTGTCGGGGGTGCTCGGGGGCAGCGCCTCCTTGGGGTCGTAAAGCACCGCGATCGAATGACGCGGCGAAGAGCGTGGCTTCGGGGCGCGCCACTTGCGGGCCGTGTAGGCCTTCAGCGCCGAAGCGAAGAAGCTCTTCTGCTCCGAGGAGCAGCGCGAGATCGGTGTGAGCTCGATTTTTCTGATGAAACGCCAGTCGTCGCCGCGGAACGAGACGGTCAGGGCCGGCGCCCGGAACCAGTCGAAGACCAGTTGCGCGAAGCGGTCGAAGCCCGGCAGCTCGGCACGCCCGAACGCGACGAACAGGGTCTTGGGCGGCTCGCCTCCCAGCGCCTCGATCTCGCGGTTCAGGGATTGCTCGAGCTCGGGGATAGAGTGCTCGTAATGGCTGCGGCTTCGCAGATCAAGCATGGTTTCCACGCTCGGCAGCACGCGATGGCCGCGCGCCTCGGCAAGCAGCGCGCAATAATAGCCCTGCGTCTGGTAAGCGTAGGAGCGGGCGAGGATGAGGATCTTCTGCCGCGCGCCGGCGAACATGTAGGGGCGCGCGACGTAATCCTCCGACGAGATCACCACATGCGGAAGGTCGCGCGCCACGACATCGCGGGGCTGATCGGCGACGAGGACCCAGCTGTCCATGTTCAAGTGCGGCTGCTCACGCGGCGCGGCCCATTGCCGGAACTTGCATAGAGGCGGGGCTGCGCTCGCGGAAATCCCGCCCATAACGAAGCGCGGCCATCCCGTCCTCGTAATAATTCTCTTGCCGGGCGAGCTGGCTGTAGCCGGCCCGCTCGTAAAGCCGAACCGCTGGCTCGTTGTCGGTGCGGACCTCCAGGCGGAGGCGGCCGGCGCCACGCGCTTCCGCGGCGGCCTCGGCCGCGGAGAGGAGCTTCAGCCCAAGCCCGCCTCCCTGAGCCTCTGGCGCGACCGCAAGCGAATAAAGCCGCGCGGAGCGGCTGCCTCGGCGGGTCAGGATGAGAACATAGCCAAGGAGAGCCTCGCCGGCATCGGCGACCAGGAGAGACGCCGAGGGGCTTTTCGCCAGAGCGGCGAAGCGTCTGCGAGTCAGGCGGTCGGACAAAAATGCCCGTCCCTCCAGCTCGACCAGAGCGGCGATGTCGGATGCTTGCGCCTCCCGGATGCTGACCTCAGCACCCCTCAGGGGGGACGGAACACCGTCTTCTGGCATACGGGGAGTTGTCCTTCGGAGCTCGCGGCCTACGCCACGAGAAACCGGCGACGCCAAGGGAATTTGTGGTCTAATGGCCGATGCGCATCAAGAGAAAACCGCGCTCTCCGCGCGGGGCTCACTCCCGCTGTCGAAGGCCGATTGTCGCGCCCGCAATGGCGCATTAGGCTGGTCATCAGTCGCCCTTTGGGCGGATCATGCAACGGAGGTCCGTACATGTTGAAAACATTGACGAAACTGGCGGCCGGGGTCGCCCTGGCCGGGCTGCTGACGAGCAGCGCGCTGGCCCAGATGGTCTACAACCGCGGCAATTCCGCCGAACCGGAATCGCTCGACCCGCACAAGACGTCGACGGTCTACGAGGCGCATATCCTGCGAGATGTCTTCGAAGGCTTGATCATGCAGGATGCGAACGCCGACATCATTCCGGGCGCGGCCGAAAGCTGGACCGTCTCCGATGACGGGACGGTCTATACGTTCAAGATCCGGCAGGATGCGAACTGGTCGAACGGTGATCCGGTCACGGCGGACGATTTCATCTACGCCTTCCAGCGGCTGCAGAACCCGGAAACGGCGGCCGAATACGCCTCCATGCTCTACGTGGTGAAGGGCGCCGAGGAGGTCAACACCGGCAAGGGCAAGCCGGAGGACATGGGCCTCAAGGCGATCGACGCGAAGACGCTGGAAGTGACGCTGAAGGCGCCGACGCCGTATTTCCTGGAGATGCTGACGCATCAGTCGACCTACCCGGTGCACAAGGCCTCCATCGAGGCGCTCGGCGCCGATTGGGTGAAGCCCGGCCAGATGGTGTCGAACGGCGCCTTCACGCTGACCGAATGGGTCCCGAACGATCACATCAAAATCGTCAAGAACCCAGGCTACCATGACGCCGAGAACGTCAAGCTTGATGAAGTGAACTATTTTCCCACCGAGGACCGCTCCACCGCGATCAAGCGCTTCGAGGCGGGCGAGCTCGATTCCAACGACGACATGCCGACCGAGCAGCTGGCCGATATTCGAACAAAGTTCGGCGAGCAGGTGCATATCGGGCCGTATCTCGGCACCTATTACTACTCGATCAAATGGGACAAGGAGCCGTGGAGCAACGTCAAGCTTCGCAACGCCATCTCCATGGCCATCGATCGCGACTTCCTGGCCGAGAAGGTCTGGACGAACTCGATGATTCCCGCATACGGCATGGTGCCTCCGGGCGTCGAGGGTTATGCGCCGGCCACGGCCGACTACGCCGAGATGTCTCAGATCGACCGTGAGGATGAGGCGGCCAAGATCCTTGCCGAGCTCGGCTATGGTCCCGACAAGCCGCTGAAGCTGGAGATACGCTACAATACTTCGGAGAACCACAAGAATACGGCTGTTGCGATCCAGGAACAGCTGAAGCCTCTCGGGATTGAAGTGTCGTTGCTGAACACCGACACCAAGACGCATTACGGCCATCTGGAGCAGAAAGGCGACTTCGACCTCGCCCGCGCCGGCTGGATCGCGGATTACAAGGATCCGGAATCCTTCCTCGGCATCTCGGTCGCCGCGAGCGGCCAGAACTACTCGAACTACAACAGCCCGGTCTATGAGGACCTCATGAAGAAGGCTGCCGCTGCCGGCGGCAATGCTGAAGAACGCATGAAGCTCCTCGCTGAAGCCGAGAAGGTCCTGGTGGATGACATCGGCAACATGCCGCTGCTCTTCTACTCCTACCACAACCTGGTGTCGCCGAAGCTCTCCGGCTTCGAGGACAATGTCATGGACGTGCATCCCTCGCGCTTCATCTCCAAGCAGGGATAAAGCTCGACAGGCTTCGTTCCCCGGCCGGTTCCGGTCGGGGGCGGGCCCTTCGGGCCTTATTCGGTCGGGCGGTGCTCCGATATGTGCTGAGGCGGTTCCTGACCGCCGTGCCGACGATCTTCGTGATCGTCACGATCTCGTTCTTCCTGATGCGCGTGGCGCCGGGGGGCCCGTTCAATCAGGAGCGCGGGCTCAACCCGACCGTCAAGGCCAATCTGGAGCGCGTCTATCACCTCGACGAGCCGCTCTGGAAACAATACCTCTTCTACCTGAACGACCTCGCGCACGGCAATTTCGGCCCGAGCTACAATCTGCCGGATTTCACCGTGGCGGATCTCTTCCGCGTCGGCTTGCCGGTCTCGATCCAGCTCGGCTCTTCGGCGCTCATTCTCGCGCTTCTCGTGGGCGGCGTGCTCGGCATCGTCGCCGCGCTCAATCAGAACCGCGGCGGCGACTACGCCGTGATCGCCGCGGCGACGGTCGGGAGCACCGTGCCGACCTTTGTCATCGCGCCGCTCTACCAGCTCGTCTTCGCCCTGATGCTCGCGTGGGTTCCGGTCGCCGGCTGGGGCGGGGGAGGGATCGCCAACAAGATCGGGCCGGTGGTGACGCTGGCGCTGCCGCAGATCGCCATCGTGGCGCGGCTGATGCGCGGCTCGATGATCGAGGCGCTGCGCTCCCATCACATCCGCACGGCGCGCGCGCTCGGGCTTTCGAGCTTCTCCATCGTCGTCAAGCATGCGCTGCGAAGCGCACTCCTGCCGATCGTCTCTTATGCCGGGCCTGCGGCGGCGGCGCTGCTCACCGGCTCCATCGTCGTGGAATCGATCTTCGCTATTCCCGGCGTCGGCCGCTACTTCGTCGATGCGGCGCTGAACCGCGACTACACGCTGGTGATGGGCACGGTCGTGGTGATCGCCATCTTCATCATCGTGTTCAACCTCATCGTCGACCTGCTCTACGCCGTCATCGACCCCAGGGTGCGCTATGACTGACGTGCGCCATGACTGACGTGACGGACGCGCCGCTCGCGATCGACGCGGCGGTCGGCCGTTCGTTGTGGGCCGATGCCTGGATCAGGCTGAAGGCCAACAAGGCGGCGCTGTTCAGCGCCATCTATCTCGTCCTGATGACGATAGCCTGCGTGATCGGGCCCTCTCTCACCGGCCACGATTTCACGACGATCTATCCGGATTATGTGCGCGTGCCGCCGAGCCTGTCGCCCTACCCCCAGGGCGACCAGATCGAAGGCGCGCTCGGCGATGCGCTGCGGCGCGCCCGCGTCGACCTCGTCTCCTGGAGCGACGAGGGCGACCGCATCGTCATGGAGGTCAGCTCGACGCGGCCGATCGACGAGCGGATCACGCGCTACCTTGAGCGCTCTAGCACCTTCGAGGACCCTCGGGTGGAAGGCAAAGGGGCGGACGGCCTGACTCTGACCATGTCGGCGGCGATCCAGCGCCTCCGCTTCCTGTTCGGGACGGACAATTCCGGCCGCGATCTCCTGACGCGCACGCTCGCCGCCGGCCGCGTGTCGCTGGCGATCGGGGTGCTTGCCGGCTTCGTCGCGGTGGTCATCGGCGTGATCTACGGGGCGGCCTCCGGCTATCTCGGCGGCAAGACCGACGAGATCATGATGCGCATCGTCGACGTGCTCTACTCGCTGCC
>JACCSN010000998.1 GCA_013812985.1 Hyphomicrobiales bacterium
GTTCTGCTCGACGAGCCCCGATATCAGCGCCATAAGCTCTTGCCGGCTCAGCGAATCAAGCGCCTCGGAGTCATCCCGAGTTTGAATCAGCCCCTCAAACCGGCGTCAATGGCGCGCCTGCCATACCTTGAGGGCAAGGGGGGTGAGTAATTACGGAGAATTGGTTATATGGACGCCCACAGAACTGGCGGCGTATGGTCTTTGGCGCTTGAACTGGATTCATCCCTTCGTGGAGGGCAACGGTCGAACGGCACGAGCCACTTGTTATTATATCCTTTGCGTTAGGTCCGGCGCTTTATTGCCCGGCAGGAAAGTTCTTCCTGAACGAATAAAGGAGAGCCGAACGGGTTATGAAAGTGGCCTCCAAGCGGCGGATCGTGCTTGGGAGACTGGCCATTTGGATTTCACCGAAATGGAAGACTACCTCGCCGGTCTGGTGCAAGCCCAGCTCCAAGATGACAACGTGCCCTACCAAGGGGCATCCTCGGTCTGAATTTCAAACTGAGACACGACCGCCCATTCGCATAACTAGCTGACAGGAAGTTATTCCTAGACATGAGCGGGGAGTTGTGCTAGCTTCCCCAAACCGCTCTGTTGAGGGACCCGGAGGCGCACCGGACCTTTTGGGCAAAGCGGGCGGCGCCGCGCGCGGGTTCCGGGAACCCGTCGGGCGGTATCGTCCCGGAAGGGTCGCCCGCGCGCATCCTACCCTTCGCAAGAAGGCAATGCGCGCCGCCGGTGTGTTCGCGGCTAGGGCCCTGAGGCGTTTCGCGAAAGCGAAGCTTCGAAGGGAGGTAAGAGTGACGAGTCGGGAGAACCGAACGCCGTGCGGGGCGCTTCCCGAAGCGCCATACACTATCAGAGTTGCGGCGTTTCAGAAGCGCCCCGCTCCCTTGCTTCGCGAGGGAACACGAACAGGCTCTTTGAACGCCCCGGGCCGGCAAGGTCGCGGGACCGATAACGCGCGCCCCCAAACCGCCCGCCGAAGCCCGAGCCTCGCGACAACGCTACGCCATCGCGTGACGCATGGCCGAGGAATAGCGGCCGGTGACGAAGTGCTCGAGCTGCCGCTCGATGTCGGCCAAGAGCGAGCTGGCGCCGATGCGAAACAGCTCCGGCTCCAGCCATTCGTCGCCGAGCTCCTCCTTCATCAGGATGAACCAGGAGAGCGCGTCCTTGGCCGTCTTCAGCCCGCCGGCAGGCTTGAATCCGACATTGGCGCCGGTCAGCTCGCGGTATTCGCGGATGGCGCGGACCATGACGAGGCTGACAGGCAGCGTCGCGTTCACCTCCTCCTTGCCGGTGGAGGTCTTGATAAAGTCCGCGCCGGCCATCATCGCCACCAACGAGGCCTTGTAGACGTTCCTGAGCGTTTTCAAGTCGCCGGTGGCGAGGATGGCCTTGAGATGCGCCTCGCCGCAGGCTTCGCGCATCCGGCGAACCTCGTCGTAGAGCGCCTCCCAGTCCTGCCCAAGCACATGCGCCCGGGTGATCACGATGTCGATCTCGCGCGCCCCCTCGCCGACCGCCCAGCGGATCTCCTCCAACCGAAGCGCCAGCGGCATCAGGCCGGCCGGGAAGCCGGTGGCGACCGAGGCGACCGGGATGCCGGAGCCTTCCAGCGACTTTACCGCGGTGGCGACCATGGTCGGGTAGACGCAGACCGCGCCGACATTCGGCATATGGTCGAGCCCAAGCGCCTCGGCAATGTCGCGGCGGATCGGGTTTCTGCCCTTGGCGCAGAGCCGCTCGACGCGCGCCGGCGTATCGTCGCCGGCAAGCGTGGTCAGGTCCATGCAGGTGATCGCCTTGACGAGCCAGGCCGCCTGCCACTCCTTCTTGACTGAGCGGCGCGTGGTCAGCGTCGCCGCGCGGCGCTCGACCGCCGACAGGTTGACGCGCACCGCCTCGACGAGATCGGCGCGGAGCGGAATGCCCTCGTTGCGGGGCCGATTGGTTTGCGCCGCCGCCCGCTCCATTACGCCGTGCATCTCTCGCTCCAAGCCGTTATTGCTGAACCGGACGCGGTTGGCCCGAGGCACCGTTCAGCCTGTAGAAATCGATGGCGTTGTCGCGGAAGAGCTTGCGCTTCTCGTCATCCGAGCTGCCCGCAACGACCCATTCGACGATCTCGACCCAATCGGGATACGTGACGGCAAGCTCGGCGACATGCCAGTCGCCGCCGAACATGACGCGGTTGAAGCCGAACGCCTCGATCGCGTGCGCGATGTAAGGCCTCAGCTGTTCGCGCGTCCAGTTCCGGTGGTCGGCCTCGGTCGCCACCCCAGAGATCTTGCAATGGACGTTCGGCAGCGCGGCAAGCTCGTTCATATTCCGTCGCCACGGGTCGATGGTCCCGGCCTTGATCCCGGGCTTGCCGATATGGTCCAGCACGAACCGGACCTCCGGGCATCGCCGGACCATCTCGATCGCGCTCGGCATCTGGTGGTGGAGGATGCAGATGTCGAAGGCGATGTCGTGGGGGGCGAGAAGCTTGAGGCCGGCGATGAAATCCGGTTGGACGCAGAAATCCGGGTCGGGCTGGTTCTGGATAAGCCGCCGGATGGCGCGGAGGATCCTGTGCTCGCGCAACTGGTCGAGCTCCGGTTCGATCGCCTGCCCGCGCTCCAGCGGCAGCGAAGCGACCATGCCTGTGAGCCGCGGGTCGGTCCTTGCCTGCTCGGCGACCCAGGCCGCTTCGTCGAGGTGCTGCGGAAAGTCGACATCCACCTCCACGAAGACGAACTGCTCGATGTCCACGGGCCTCGCGGTCGCGGTCAGGTCGCGCGGCAAAACCTCGCGCGCCAGGGAGGGAGCGCTCCTCGTCCAGGCGTAGCCGAACTTCCGCGGGTCGCAGAGATGCACGTGACTGTCAACGATGGGGTAATCGGGCACTGAACAACCTCCCAGCCTTTTTGGACCATTGGCTTGGGCGAACTCTATCCTGTTTTGCGCGGCGCTCCAGCGTCCGGGAGCGGAAGCGATGCGGCGTCCCTCCCGACCGACCTGCTCCGCACCGTTTGTCGAGGAAACGACTTGCGGGCGAAGGGCTGGTTCGGCACTGTCATGCAAAGACGTTTTGGGTCGGGGGTTCAACCGCTGGCCGCGAGAGGAGGCGTTCAGCCATGAGGAAGCTCGTCCTTGCAGGGTTCCTGACCCTTTCGGCATCCGCCGCCTATGCGCAGACGGCCAGTCCGCCAGCCCCAGTCGCGCCGGGCGAGGCTCCTCCGCCAGCCGCCTCGCCGGCCGTTCCGGCCCAGGCGCCAGCGGCGCCTGAGCCGCCGCAGGCAGCAACGCCACTTGCGCCGCCCGCGCCGCCGGCTGCGCCCCCTGCCGCGGTGGCGCAGCCCGCCCC
>JACCSN010000012.1 GCA_013812985.1 Hyphomicrobiales bacterium
TGACCATCAGGAACAGAACTCGGCTTACTCCCCTGCCTCTCCCTCTTTCATGGTGCCTTTAGCTCAATCGGCAGAGCGCCGGTCTGTGGAACCGGAGGTCACGGGTTCGAGCCCCGTAAGGCACCCCCTCTTTTTCCTTGCAGTGAAGCCAAAAAGTGAGCGCCGGCGTTGCCTGTGACGCCGGCGCTTGGTCGTTTGACCGCAATCTTGACCGCAAAACGTTTTCGGAGCTGCCGAATCAGGCCGTTCGCGTGGTCCCGTAGGCGGCATCGAGAATGCTGGCCGCTTCGTTGAACGCATCCGACGCCAGGTGGCCGTAGGTATCGGCGGTGGTGCTGAGCAGGCTGTGCCCGACCAGCTCTTGAATCACCTTCAGCGACACCCCGTGCGCAATGAGCGTGCTGACCGCGGTATGGCGGGTGTCGTGGAACCGGTGCCGTGGCACGCCGGCGGCCGCCAGCAGCGCATGCCACGACCGAATCACGTTGCGGGGATCGAGCGGCGTGCCAATGCTGGTGGTAAAGACAAAGCCTTGCTCGGACCAGGCATTGCCGGCGGCCTTCCGCTCGAATGCCTGGCGGTCGCGGTGCTCCCGCAGGATCGCGGCGACGAACGCCGGCAGCGGCAAGGTTCGCCGGCTCTTCTCGGTCTTGGTCCCCTTCAGGATCAGGTGCCCGTCAACGCGCTGTAAAGACCGCTGAATGGCGATGGTGGGACGCGGGCCGTCGAGGTCCAGATCACCCCACATCAGCGCCAGCACCTCGCCCTGGCGCAAGCCAAGCGACAGCGCGACCGCGACTAGGGCTTCCAGCCGGTGCCCCCTGGCGGCGACCAGCACTGCCCGCGCTTCCTCCGGGGTAAAAGGCTTGACGGTCCGAGGCGCCTGCCGAACCGGCTCGGTCAGCGCCGCGACGTTGCGCCCGACCAGCCCCCACTTGATCGCCTGATTCAGCGCCGCCCGGAGTACCGCCCGCATGTGGTGAACCCGGCGCGGGCTGAATCCGGCATCCTGCTTGATTCGGAGCATTGCCGCGACATGCTGTGGCGTGAGCTGATCGAGTCGGTAACGGCCCAGCCCTGGGATCAGATGCAGCCGGACAATCTCTTCGTAGCTGGCGTGGGTCTTGGGCGCCTTGCCGGGCCGCACCACATCGGCCAGCCAGCGAGTCAAGAATTGGTCGACGGTCTGTCGTTTCGCCGTCACGTCCACGCCGGCCTCATGGTCCCGCCAGGCGGCTTTCATCTTGTCGCGGGCTTCCTTCGCCGTCTTGCCGTAGCGGCTGATCCGCTTCCCGGTCGGGAGCATCACCTGGGCTTCCCAGCGGCCATCCTTCCGGAGCTTGACGGTCCCTTCGTGGTGCCCGCGCTTGGTTCGTGTTGGTGCTCCGTCACTCACGACACCCTCCCGTGCTACGCTGTCGTCGTCTCTTCCTGCCGACCAGGGAGAGGCGCTGTCTGGCCGCCGCGTGGCTTGCTCACGCGGCGGCTTTTCCCCGCTCTTCGATCGCCGCCGCGAACTCGGCAACGTCTTCCGGCTTCAGGTCCAACGCCGCCGTTAGCCGCGCGATCGTGCGGAACGTCGCCAAATGGTGGCCGTTCTCGATCGCCAGAATCGTCTTGTTCGAGACGCCGGCCACCGTCGCCAGCGTCTTCGAACTGTGCAGCTTGGCTGCCCGCCACTCCCGCAGTGTCTTCATCCCATCACCCCTTCGCCATCGCGTACCTTCCGTCATTCTACACCCTCTTGACACCATACACAAGAGGGTGTACTATGGGTGTAGAAGAGGTAGCGACAACGCCTCTCGGAATTGGTCGGTAACACGAAGGGAGACGGAACCCATGGCAACCACGATACGGCGCACGAACCGAACGGCCAGCCCCGAGCAGTGGCGCTCCGCGCTCGCCCGCGCGATCGCGGAGGGCGTCCAGGTGCGCCAACTCGCCGGCTCGGGCGCGTGGATCGCGACCAGTGGCCACGATGCGACGGTCGCCTATCAGGTCGCCGTCAGCGGCGGTGTGGCGCATGGCTGCGACTGCCCGGCGGGCGAGCATGGTGCCCCGGTCTGCAAGCATCGGGCGCTCTGGTACCACCTCGCCGGGCTGCTCGACCCAGAGCTCGACCCGGCAGCACCGACAGCCGGGGTCGTGCCTCGTCGCTGTCATGAGTGCGGCGGTGACGGCTATCAGCGGATGGTCACTGGTGGCCATCTCTCCGATTGGTGGGCATTGCCATGCCAGGCGTGCCATGGGAGTGGCACCGAGCCGGGTGAGGAGGTCTCAGCGATCGCGGCCTAGACCACCGCGTCACCTGCCGCGGGGCGGGCCTGGTATCGATCCCGCCGACGCGGAGGGTTCCCCTATTTACTCGTGAGTGATTCGTTCGTTGGCCGGACGCGGACCGGTCCATCGGTATGCAAGCGGACTGGTCGGCGGCCCGCGATGCGCTTGCCGGATGGTGGGCGACGCGTCGCGGCCATGGCGGTGGTACGATGCGCCCCTGCGCCGCCCACGCGGCGGCCGGTGGGTTCCGGTCGGCACCGGAGCCCGAGGAGACCCATTCGCAGTGGAATGGAGGAATTCCCCATGACGGACCCATCGCCCGCTCAGCCGCTTCGCAACTCGGTGGCGCGCCGCGCGCTCTTCAAGGCGGCTGGGGCCGTGG
>JACCSN010000044.1 GCA_013812985.1 Hyphomicrobiales bacterium
CTTCGGCACGACCAAGGAGTTCCTGGACCATTTTGGCCTCGAAGCGATCGGCGACTTGCCGGGCGTCGCCGAACTGAAGGCGGCGGGCCTTCTGGATACCGCTCCCGCCATGTCGGCTGAGCCCGCGTCACGCGACGAAGAGCAGCATGACGAGGCGGAGGAGGACCCGCTCGATTCCGAGTTCGGCGCCGGCATGGACTTGGATGACGAGGCCGAGCCGCGGCGCTGACGCGACTTGCCGCTCCAGCCCGGCGCAGCATAAGCAGAAGCGGATGATCCCCTCCGTCCTGCCGTCCTCCCGCAGCCGGCGTCGCCGCGCCGCCGCGACCATCGCCGCCCGGCTGACGCTGGAGCGCGTGTCGCGGCATTTCGGCCGCGTGGCGGCGGTGCACGAGGTCGATCTCGACGTCGCGCCCGGCGAGGTGGTCTCGCTCCTCGGCCATTCCGGCTGCGGCAAGACGACACTCCTCAGGCTCGCCGCCGGCGTCGAGACCCCGACCGCCGGGCGCGTCCTGGTCGACGGGCGCGAGGTCGCCTCGGCCACGACCTTCGTGCCGCCGGAAAAGCGCAACATCGGCCTGATGTTCCAGGACTTCGCGTTGTTCCCGCACCTCACGATCCTGCGGAACGTCATGTTCGGCCTTACCGCGCTGGACCGTGGCGAACGCGAGAAGGAGGCGCGCGCCGCGCTGGCCCGGGTCGGCCTGGAGCACCTCGCCAAATCCTACCCGCACGAGGCCTCCGGCGGCGAGCAGCAGCGCGTCGCGCTCGCCCGCGCCGTCGTGCCCCGGCCGGGCATCCTCCTGATGGACGAGCCGTTTTCCGGGCTGGACACCCGGCTTCGCGAGAGCGTGCGCGCCGACACCCTGTCCGTGTTGCGCGAGACCGGTGCGACCGCGGTGCTCGTCACCCATGACCCCGAAGAGGCGATGCAGCTCAGCGACCGCATCGTGCTCATGCGGCACGGCCGCATCGTCCAGGAAGGGACGGCGCAGGATCTCTACGACCGCCCGCAAAGCCTCTTCGTGGCGCGCTTTTTCAGCCACCTGAACGAGCTGGAAGGGACCGTGCAGTCCGGCCGGGCGACGACACGGATCGGCGAATTCGCCGCGCCCGGCCTGAGCGACGCGCGATCCGTTATCGTCGCCATCCGCCCGCAGGGTGTGCGCCTCGGCCCTGCCTCGGAGACCGGCGCCGGCCTGCCCGGCCGCGTCGTGTCGCGGCACTTTCTGGGCGAGATCGACCTTTTCGATGTGGCGGTCGAGGGTTTGGAACCCTATCTGGTGGCCAAAGCCCGCGCCGGCAACGGGTTTGGACCGGGTTCGGAAGTGCGCGTCAGCTTCGACCCACGGGACGTGCTGGTGTTCCCGGAGGGGGATCCGCGCGGTGATTGAAGCCTGCCGGGCGATTTGCGATAGTGGCGCCGCCGGGCGGGGGACATGTTTGGCAACGAAGAACTCTGGAGACCGCCATGGGTAGCTTTTCAATCTGGCATTGGATCATCGTTCTTGGGCTGATCCTGGTGCTGTTCGGCCGCGGCAAGGTGTCCGAGCTGATGGGGGACGTTGCCAAGGGCATCAAGAGCTTCAAGAAGGGCATGGCGGACGACGACGAGGTCGCCGGCCCGCCGCGGGTGATCACCCGCGATCCGGCCGACCCGCTCAGCGCGGAACGCTCCGAGACGAAGTCTCATCTCGGCTGACCGGCGCGAGCCCGGACGAGCCGCGAGGCGTAAAGAATGTTCGATATCGGCTGGAGCGAGATCCTGGTCATAGCCGTCGTGGCGATCGTCGTCGTGGGCCCGAAGGAACTGCCGCGCATGCTGCGCACCTTCGGCAAGACGATGGGCACGGTTCGTCGCACCGCCAACGACTTCAAGCGCCAGTTCGACCAGGCGCTCCGGGAAGCCGAGCGGGAAGCCGATCTCTCCGATACGCGCAAGGAGCTGCAGTCGATCGCCCGGATGGACCCGATCGGCGACGCCAAGAAGGGTCTCGACGCGACGTTCCGCGATGCCGACCGGCCCGCTTCGAAGCCCTCCGCCGCGCCTGAGGCTCCAGCCGCCGAGCCGCACGTCGCCGAGCCGCTGAAAACCGGGGCGGCCGGGGCGGCGAGCGGGAGCAACGCGGCATGACCGTCGAGGATATCGACGCCTCCAAGGCGCCGCTGATCGAGCATCTGATCGAGTTGCGGCAGCGGCTGCTCCGCGCCGTGATCGCAATCTTCCTCGCGTTCATTCTCTGCTTCTATTTCGCCGACGAGATTTTCAACATCCTCGTCGTGCCCTACGAGCAGGCCGCCGGGCCGCTCCGTGAGATCAAGCTGATCTACACGGCGCCGCAGGAATTCTTCTTCACGCAGATGAAGCTTGCCCTCTTCGGCGCGCTGTTCCTCGCCTTCCCGATCATCGCCAACCAGATTTACAAGTTCGTCGCCCCCGGCCTCTACCGCAACGAGCGGCACGCCTTCCTGCCGTTCCTCGTCGCCACGCCGATCCTTTTCGCCATCGGCGCGATGCTCGTCTACTTTCTGGTCATGCCGCTGGCGCTCACCTTCTTCCTCTCCATGGAGCAGGTCGGCGGGCCGGGTCGCGCCTCCATCGAGCTCCTGCCGAAGGTGAACGAATATCTGGGGCTGATCATGACGCTGATCTTCGCCTTCGGCCTCGTCTTCCAGCTGCCGGTGGTCCTGACCTTGCTCGGCCGCGCCGGCCTCGTCACCTCCGACACGTTGAGGGCGAAGCGGCGCTGGGCCATCGTCGTCGCCTTCATCGTGGCGGCGGTGCTGACGCCGCCCGATCCGATCAGCCAGATCAGCCTGGCCCTGCCGACCCTGCTTCTCTACGAGATCTCCATCCACGCCGTCCGTTTCATCGAACGCTCGCGCGCGGCGACGCAAGCTGCCGCCGACGCCGCGGCGTGATGCGGCGGAAGAGCCGCCTGGAGCGCGTGCTGTTTCTGCCGTAAGCTGGGCGGCGGAGCAGAGCCATGCAGCAGCACAGCCCCCAGTTGTCGCCAGGCTACGACCAGGATTTTTACGCCTGGACGCAGCACTAGGCGAAGCTTCTCCGCGCCCTTGAGAAGCTGCAGGCTGAAGATGTAAGGCGCATCGCCCCGAAGCGCCCGAAGCGCCCGAGGGCCTGGACCTCGCCCACTTGGCGGAGGCGGCGCGGGTTTCCCTCCCCCTTGCGGGGAGGGACCAGGGAGGGGGACAGATGAAGGCCGCCGCCCGGCTTCTTTCACCTCTCCCCAGCCCTCACACGCAAGGTCCCGCAAGGGGGGAGGGAGCGCGCCGGCGTTAATTCGGCAAAAATACTTATCCCCGCCCAAAAAACCTCCCGTATGATCTCCCCCATCCCCGCCCAGTGAGGGCGTCGGCCGGCGTTATCGATGGGGCGGGGGTGCGGAGCCCGTAGCGGTGAAGGAGTTACGCCCGATGCACCGCCGCGGGAGCCCAAGCCGTTTCGTCGACGCATCGA
>JACCSN010000062.1 GCA_013812985.1 Hyphomicrobiales bacterium
ACCGCTTCGTCTTCCAGGCCGGCCTTGTTCAGGCCCTCCAGCATCTGGTCCGTGAAGCCCGTCGCGTGATTGTGGAACGACATGGCGGCATCGCGGCCGTCTCGCGCGACGTGTATATATTTCACCTCGCCATAGAACGGCAGCCCGTCGAGCGGCAGATGCGACTTCAGGAAGCGGCGGTGCTCCTGAGCCTCGATCTGGGCGACGACAGCCTCGATGGGCTGTGGGAAGCGGCGGTCGATCCAGGCGGAAATCTGCATGATCGGCTTGGGTTCGGCTGTCTGGAACACGAGCAGGCTGACGATGCGCTGCATCCAGGTCGTGCCGCATTTCGGGTATGTGGCGATGATTATGTCGTCGTGACGCGGCCGATAATGCCGCCAGCGCCTGCTGTCGAAGATCCAGGTGCGGTATTCGCGTTCAGCAGGGTTGATGAGCAAGGCTACGAAGACCCTGGATCCGTTGCGACAAAACCGACTCTCATTCCTGCCGATTGGGATTGAGAGGCAAAACCTAGAATGCTTCGTGCGAGCGCCGGCGGCTTTTCAAGGCGGTCCCTCAATCAGCCCCCCGCTCAGTCGTCAGCATGAGCAGTTTTGACATCGTTGGATGTTATCACGCGTGCGAGAAGCTCCTTAAGCGTATCGCGCTCACCATCCGAAAGGTGAGCCATGACTCTGTCTTGTGCAGCGTTAAATTTGGGGCGGAGGCTATTTTGCAAATCAAGACCTGTTGGTGTGAGACTCAGGCCGCGGGAGCGTCGGTCGTTTTCTGCCGGGGTCCGTTCAACTAGTCCCCGTCGCTCAAGCTGAGCGATGATCTTCCGAATATTCGCAAGGTTGATGCCCACCCGCTCAGCTAGCCGGGCCTTATCGATACGCGGAGCATCACGAAGGGAGGCGAGAACAGCAACCTCATATGTGGTCAGATTTTCTGGGCCGGCGACTTCGACCAGAGCGCGATGGCACGCCTCGTTGAAGCGCCGCGCAAGATGAATTTCGTTCCTTCGATGAACCTGCGGCAGCGCCTCCGATCGCCGCTGCCCGGGCGGACGAGCCAAGAACGCTCGGATTGGGACTTCAAGATTCTTCAAGTGTTGCGGCCCGAGGTCTTCGAAGTTCAGCGGCAGCACCCTATGCACGAATTCATGGGCCGTTCCCGACAGGCATACCGTCCCCGGGTGGGCTAAGCCTTGCAGGCGCGAGGCGATGTTGACGCCATCTCCGAACAGGTCGCCGTCCCGGACCATTGCTTCGCCGACATGAAGCCCGATGCGGAAGGTCAGCCGGCGTTCGTCCGGAACATCCTCCTGCACTGCCGCGATCCGTTCCTGGATCGCGAGACCACATTGGAGCGCGTCCACCGCGCTTGGGAATTCGGCGAGTAAGCTATCACCGGCTGTGTTGGCGATGCGTCCGCCATGCTGTGCAATGAGGCGGTCCGTCATTTCCCGGTGCGAGGCGAGAAGGCGCAGCGCGCCAGCCTCGTCGGCGTTCATCAGGCGCGTATAGCCGACCACGTCAGCGAAGAAGATAGCCGCAAGCCGCCGCTGAACAACTGGCGCCGGCTTCATCATTCGCGCGAGCACCCCTTCTGCACGGCGCTTGGCTTGCCTGACCGTGCCCAGCTGACACTATCCAGTCACTTATGTCACATCAAGCATTCACCGGCAGCCGAAAAGTTGACACGGGACACAATCACCCGGACGGCCGTAAACTTGCGACGATCATGGCGGGTGAAGATCGCCTCGTTGCGCCACTGCCGGCCTATCCGCATCGGCCACAAACGATTTGCCATTGCCCAGCACGGGACTGGCATGAGATTCAGCCCTCCCACCCCGCCGCCCAGCGAGTCGTCTCGATCCCGCGCACTTCGCGGATGTGGCCGAAATTGCGTTCCTCCAGGCGACGGGCGAGGCCGGCGACGATGCGGCTTGGGAGCGACGGGCCACCGAAGACGAGGCCCGTATAGAGCTGGACCAGATCGGCCCCGGCAGCGATCTTCGACCAGGCCGCGCCCGCGCTGTCGACGCCGCCGACGCCGACCAGCACCAGATCGGGGCCAGCGAGCTGGCGGGCGCGCGCGACCATCGCCGTCGATTGCTCGAAGAGCGGGCGCCCGGAGAGCCCGCCCTGCTCCTGGCCATGGCGCCTGGATTTGAGCTTCGGCCGGGCGACGGTGGTGTTGGCGATGATGAGGCCGTCGACCCGGTTGCCGATCGCCGTCTCGATCACCTCGCCGAGTGCCCGGTCGGACAGGTCCGGCGCGATCTTCAGGAGGAGCGGCGTGCGGCGAAGGCTCTCCTCCGCGACCGCGGCCCGCGCTTCGGCCGTGCGGGTCAGCAACTCTTGCAGCTTCCCGCCCTCCTGCAGGTCGCGCAGCCCGGGCGTGTTCGGCGCGGAAATGTTGATCGTCAGATAGGCGGCCATCGGTGCGAACAGGCGGATGCCCGCCACATAGTCGAACAGGCGATCCTCGCTGTCCCGGTTCGCGCCGATATTGACGCCGAGGATGCCGGCCGTGTTGGCGCGTCGATCGAGGAGGTCGAGCGCGCGATCGTGGCCGAGATTGTTGAAGCCGAGCCGGTTGATGACCGCGCCGTCGGCGGCGAGGCGGAACATCCGCGGTTGCGGGTTCCCCTGCTGCGGGAGCGGGGTAATCGTGCCGACCTCGACGAAGCCGAAGCCGAGCCCGAACATCGCGTCGGGTATCGCGCCGTTCTTGTCGAAGCCGGCCGCAAGCCCGATCGGGTTCGGGAATGCGAGGCCGAGCGCACCCGTGGCGAGCCGAGGATCGCTCGCGGCGGCCGGCCTCTGCCAGCGGCCCGCGCCCGCCGCACGGATCGCCAAGTCGTGCGAACGTTCCGCGTCGAGAATGCGGAGCAGGCGCGCGGCGCGATCGCTCAAACCGAGCGCAAACCGGTTCAAGGCAGGCCTGCCGGGAACATGTGCAGCCCGCCCGGGCCGAGCGGCAGGTTGACGACATTCCGCACCGCCGAGATCAGGAGCGGGGCGTAGAGGTGGGGGAAAAGGTCGCCGCCGCGCGACGGCTCCCAGCGCAGGTCGCCGCCAAGAGACGAGGCGTCCACCGTGACGAGCATAAGCCCGCTTTGCCCGGCGAAGTGCCGCGCCGCCGTTTCGCGGACCTGGGCGGCGGTGGAGAAATGAATGAAGCCGTCGGCGCGGTCGATCGGGGCGCCGTCGAATACTCCCGCCGCCTCGGCCTCGCGCCAGAGCTCCTTGGGGCAGATCTTGTAAATGGCCTCGCGCATCGGCGCGCACCATAGGCGATGAGGCCGCGCCAGCAAGCGCGCTTTCGCGTCGCCCCGGCCGCGCCTACAATGTGCTCCTGGTCTGGAGGAATGACATGGTCCGCGTCGCCGTTTTGATGCTCGTTCTCACCGCCGTCGCGCCTGCCCGGGGGCAGGAGCCGGAGAACCGGGGCCGCTACGCTTTTGTCCCGGTTCCCGAGGGAGCGCTGCGGCTGAATACGCAAACGGGCGAAGTATCGCTGTGCTCCGGCGAAGGCGTCGCGCTCGCCTGCAAACTGGTCCCGGATACGGAGGCTGCGCCGCTCGCCGGTGCGGGCGAGGCGAGCGGCCGGATCGCGGCGCTGGAGGCCCGAGTAGCGGCTCTGGAAGCGCGCCCCGTCGTCGGCGACATCCTCCCCGACGAGGAGGCCCTCGATCGGGTCGCCGTGCTCGCCGACAAGGTCATGCGCCGCTTTTTTGGGCTGGTGCGCGACATGAAGCGCGAGGTGGAGGACGAGGAGCTCTAGAGCTCGAGCAAACCGCTTTCAGGCTGGGCGCTCCCGCATCACCGGCCTGCCGCGGCTGCTGCGGATCTGGGCAAGGAGGCTCTCCACGTCGCGGGTTGGCGCCGGGGTTATCAGCGACACGCCGACCGCGACCAGGAAGGAGACCGCGATAGCGATCCCGGCCGCGCTCGCGGCCCCGAACCCTGCCTCCGCGCCGGCCTCCGACCAGGGGAAGAAGCCCACATCATGCAGGAATCCCCATCCGGCTACCAGGAATCCCGCGGTCGCGC
>JACCSN010000129.1 GCA_013812985.1 Hyphomicrobiales bacterium
TGCTCAATCTCAGCGGCATGAACGAGTATTCGCGACTGCGGCAGGAGTGGGGCGAGGCGCCATGGCTCCACCTCGGCGGCCATATTGAGTGGGATGCCAGCGATGGCGGTCCGCGTTGGCTGCGCGAAAAGGTCGATCGCCTGCGCGGCTGGGGATACGCGGCCGAGCTCCTCCCGGTGCGCGAGATGCGGGCGCTGGAGCCAGAGATGGTGGCGCCCGCGGCCATCGAGGAGGTTGCCTACTACCCCGCCGAGGGCTACCTCGACCCGGTGCTCCTCGTCGCGCATCTGCTCGGCGCCGCCCGTGTCGCCGGAGCCGAGGTGCGCCCCCAGACACCGGTCGCCTCCCTGATTGAGGAGCGCGGCCGCGTCGTCGGCGTCGAAACGGCCCGCGGCGAGCGCCTCACCGCCGATATCGTGGTGAGCTGTGCCGGTCGCTGGACCGACGATCTGACGCGGACAGTCGGGATCGCGCTGCCCCTGGCGCCGACCGTCGGCATGATCGCGATCTCCGCCCCAGCGGCGGTGCGGTTGCGGTCGGTTCATCATGACGAGGGGATGAACATCCGGGCGGACGGCGCCGGTCGGATCGTCATGCGCCACGCTGATTTCGATGCGCGGGTGGATCCGGGCGAGGCGGTCGCCCCCGTCCTCCTCAACGAGCTGCGTGATCGCGTCGCCGCCGTGCTGCCCGGTCTCGCCGGGATTCCCGTCGAAGCGGCGCGGGTCTCGATTCGCCCGATCCCCGGCGATGAGCACTCCGTCGTCGGTCCCGCGCCGGGGCTGGATGGCCTCTACCTGATCGTCACCCACAGTGGCGTCACCCTCGGCGCCCTGCTCGGTCGCCTCGTCAGCAACGAGATTCTCGACGGTGCGGTCGATTCCCGGCTCGCCCCGTTCCGCCCCGAGCGCCTGCTTGCATCAGCCCTCGCCTAGCGTCGCGTTGCCAGCGCGCGGCGTCCGGCGATCCGGCATCGCTGCTGGCCGGCCAGCGGCGATGACAGGCGGGTGAGCGATGCGCTCGCACCACGCGGCCCCACCAGGAATCGCCGAAGCGCATTTTTCGTTCACAGGTAGACCTTGTCGTCGCGGAGGTCGGTCAGCGTCACTGCCTTCGCGGCGAACGGCCCCCGCACGATTGGGAAAACCACCGGGCAAAGGCGCGGAGGTCGGCGGCGTGGCCGTGGGCCGTCGCCAGCTATGCCTCCGGCAGCGCGGGTCGACCAGACACTCGTCGATCTCTAGTGGTTGCTCTTGGGTCGTAATCGGCGATCGGGGTACTCTATCGACCGAATATCGATTACCATCGTCTCTCGTCACGGAAGACACGATTCAGGGCACCGCGTTGACGGGGTGCGGGCGCGGTGCTATCCGTCCCCGGCGGGGATCTGAGCGGAGGATAAGCTGAGCGAGGAAGGCGCGCATGCCGATCTCGTCGTCACAGGTTTGCCCCGTCCTCGTCGATCGGGAGGTCGAACTCGCTGCACTGGACAGCCTCCTGGGGGAGGCGTCAGCCGGCCGTAGCCGGCTTGCCGTACTCGCTGGCGAGGCCGGCGCCGGCAAGAGCCGGCTGGTGCGCGAGGTGGTCCCCCACGCCACCGCACGCGGATTCCAACTTCTGGCGGGCGGCTGCCTGGAGCGGGACCGCGACTATCCATTCGCCCCGGTCGTCGACGCGCTGCGGCAACGCCTCATGGCGACACCGACGGCGCCGCATGCGATCCTGGGTCCGCAGCGTGAGGTCCTGGCGGAGCTGCTCCCCGAGCTGCGCACCCACGCCGCGCCAAGCGGACCAGAGCCTCCCCTTCCACCCGAGCACGGCAAGCGGCGCCTGTTCGAGGCGATCGCCGCCCTGCTCGCTCGGCTCGCGGACCGACAGCCGCTGTTGGTGGTGCTGGAGGATCTCCACTGGGCCGATGCGACGAGCTTGGAACTCCTAGAGGTGCTACCACGTCGGTTGGCCTCGGCGCGCCTGCTCATCCTTGGCACCGCCCGGGCCGACGAGCCGAACCCTGACCTGCGCCGCTGCTTGGCGACGCTCCGGCGAGCACGCGCCCTGGTCGAGCTCTCAGTCGAACCGCTCGGCGAAGCGGGCGTCGGCCGCATGCTCGAGGCTCTGCTCGGGATGCCGCCGGCGCCGTCGCTCGTCGCCGCGGTCCACACTCGGACCGACGGTAACCCCTTCTTCGTTGAGGAACTCCTCGCAACGGTTCCCGCCCAGGCCAGGGACGAGTGGCTCCTCGGCGAGCCGACGGTCCCGCAGAGCGTGCAGGACACCATCCTTCGACGCGCCGCCGGGCTCGCGACGGTCGTCCAAAGGGTTGTCGACCTGGCGTCGGTCGCCGGTCAGCGGATCGACTTCGAGCTGCTCCTGGCCGCATCCGGACTGCCGCCCGAGGAGTTGCTCGCCGCGCTGCGAGTCCTCGTCGGCCGACAACTCCTCGTCGAAGAACGATCGCCGGACCGGATCCGGTTGGCCTTCCGTCACGCGCTGACGCGCGACGCGCTGCTCGCCCGCCTCCTAACACCGGAGCGCCGAGCGCTACACCGCGTCGTTGGCGAGGCGCTGGAACGGGCGGCTTCCCCGGGTCAGACGTCCGCCGACGCCGGCGAACTTGGCTACCACTTCCACGCGGCCGGGATTTGGGACAAGGCGTTGGCCTACGCGGCGCGGGCCGGCGACACGGCGTGGCGCGTGCACGCGACCGTCGAAGCGCTGACCCACGACCGGCGGGCCCTCGACGCGGCGCTGGCTCTCGACGACCTGCGGGCGGTCGAGCTCCACCGCCGATGCGGCCAAGCCTTTTCCATGCTCGGGGCGTTCGACGCCGCGCGGGAGCACCTCGAAGCGGCGCGCGCGCTGGCGCGACTGCGTCGTCTCGCCAGCGCCGAGCAAGCGGCGCTCCACGACCTGGCCGGGCTATACGCCAGTCGCAACTACTCTGTCGCTCGTGGCCTGGCCGAAGAGGCGCTGGCGCTGGCGCGAACCGGACCCGACCGCCGGAGGGAAGCCCTCGCGCTCAATCGGTTGGGGAACGTGCTCACCAACCTCCGTCGCTTCGACGAAGGTCGGGCATTACATGAGGACGCGCTGCGCTGCTTAGACGCCCTGGGAGACCGGTGGGGGACTGCCGACAGCTGGGACCTAATCGGCATGGCCCGTTACCTGGCCGGAGAGGTACCGGAGGCGAGGGAGGCCTTCGGTCGGGCCGCTGCAATGTTCGCCGACCTCGGCGATACCGAACGGGTCGCATCCGCGCTGACCAGCCGGGGCCTCTACCTAGCCGTATTGGACGGGCCCTGCGCGGTCGACGCGCCGCCTGCCGCTTATCGAGCCGATGCCGCCGAGGGACTGCGGCTCTGCCGGCAGATCGCCTGGCGGGCTGGTGAGGCCTACGCACTGGTGGCGATGGCCTCTGCGGATGTGGGCGAGGGACGGTACGGGGAGGCTCAACGGCACGGCGAGCTGGCGCTGGCCATCGCGGAGGAGATCGGCCATGACCAGTGGCAGGTGATCGCCTTACTGACCCTCGGCATCCTTGACGCCGATCTACTCGACACGGCCGGTGCGCTGGCGCGGTTCGAGCGGGCGCGCGGCATCGCTCTTGCCGCGGGAGCCGCGCAATGGCTGGAGCGACTCGACGCCTGGATCGCATGCTGCCGCCAGCGGGCCGGCGAGGCTGATGTGCCGTTGGCGACCGTGCCTCATGACGTCCCGCCAGCGTTCCGGCCGGCGTCAATCGGCCAGCGACGGGCGCTCGTTGCCCTCGCCGAGAGGGAACTTGCGGCCGGCCGACCAGACCAAGCCCTGGCGTGCGCCGATCGCTTGCTGCTCGGGGCCACGGGTCCTCGGCCGGCGGGGGCGATCCTGCTGCGTGGCGCTGCCCTGGCCGCCCTGGATCGCATGGTCGAGGCTGATGCGGCGTACCTCGATGCCCGGCGACTGGCGGTCGACGTCGGTCCGCGCTCGGTGCTCTGGCGAGTGGCGGCAGCGCGGGCCCGGCTCTGGCGCGGCCACGACCAAGCCGTGGCAGAGCACGAAGCCGCGACCGCCCGAGCGGAGATCGCGGCCCTGGCCGAGGCGGTACCGGACGAGGCACGCCGTGCCCTCTTCCTGCGGGCGCCCGAGGTCCGTCCCTGGGTAGCTCCCGCTGGGCGCCGTCGCACCGCCGACGCCTCCGGCCGAGGCGGGCTGACGCCGCGCGAGCGTGAGGTTGCGGCGTGCGTCACCCAAGGGTTGAGCAACAAGGAGATTGCCCGAGAGCTGGGTGTCGCCGAGAAGACGATCGAGATGCACGTCGGCAGCTGCCTGGGGAAGCTCGGCTTCGCCTCGCGGGCGCAGCTTGCCGCCTGGGCCGTGGCCGAGGGCTTGATCCTACCACCGCAACCCCAGGGGTGATCCAGGGATAATTCTGGCCGTCACCTAGGGATTTCCCCGATGTTAGGCCGGGTGCTCCGACGTAGGCTGGTTGCGAAAGGAGGAACGTGACCATGGCAACGCAAGCCCCGACGTTCGATCCCGTTCGGTACAAGGAGACGACACGCGAGCAATGGCAATCCGCCGCCGACGCCTGGCACCGGTGGACGCCGGCGATCCAGGCTTGGCTCGGCCCTGCGACGGAGCTCATGCTCGACCTGGCGGGGGTCGGCCCCGGCAGTCGCGTCCTTGATGTCGCGGCCGGCGCAGGCGAGCCGGCGATCACCGCCGCCAAGCGCGTCGGTCCGACCGGCTCGGTCCTGGCGACCGACATCTCCTCGAACCTCCTCGAGTACGCGAAGCAGGCCGCGCGGGAGCAGGGGGTAACAAACTTCGAGACTCGCGTGATGGACGGCGAGCACCTGGACCTGGCCGACGGCGTATTCGACGCGGTCCTCTCCCGCGTCGGCCTCATCTACTTCCCGGACCAGCAGCGCGCGCTCGCGGAGATCCGGCGCGTCCTCAAGCCAGGCGGGCATGTCGCGGCGATGGTCTACTCGACCGCCGAGAACAACCGCTTCTTCTCAATCCCGGTCGGGATCATCCGGCGGCGCGCGCAACTGCCGCCGCCGCTACCGGGGCAACCAGGTCCGTTCAGTCTCGGCGGCGCCGGGGTGCTGGAGGAGGCCTACCGCCGCGCGGGCTTCCGCGAGGTCGAGACGCGGACGATCGCGGCACCGGTGCGGATGTCCTCGACGGCCGAGTGCGTGCGGTTCGAGCGGGACTCGTTCGGCGCCCTCCACCAGATGATGAGCGGGCTCTCCGACGTTGAGCAGGCCGAGACTTGGGCCGAGATCGAGCGCGATCTGCGTCAGTTCGAGGGACCGAACGGTTTCGAAGGTCCCTGCGAGATGATCGTCGGGGTCGGCGTTAGGTAGGTTCGCACCACGCGATTTGCCACCCACAGCACTGACGGAGGGACATGGGCCCGGGGAGTTGCCTCCCCGGGCCCGTGTGGCGTTCAGCATGGGATGCCGCTTACCGCTGAAGACCAGGTGCCGCTTACTACTGAAAATGACATTACGAGCCAGCATAGGGCTGACACCTGCAACGAACCTGGCTAGAACCCATCACTCCAACGCCGACAAGCGTCGCCCCGGCTGATCGGTCCACGTGACAGCGCCGTCTCGCTCCCGGCGACCGGGGCTGAGGTCGTCGTTTTCATCCCCGGCGGCATCTGGCTCCATGACGGAAGATCGCTTCCCGCGGCGAGCGGCTGCGGTACACTTGTTCGCCTGATGACGCTTCGTCCTCTCCGCCTGGCCCACCTGGCGGACACACACCTTGGCTACCATGCGCTGCACCGGGTCGATCCTGAGACCGGGCGGAACCAACGCGCGGTCGATGTGGAGCGTGCCTTCGCGGCGGCAATCGACCAGATCCTGGAGGGCGAGGTCGATCTCGTCATCCACGCCGGTGATGTCTTCCATCACACCCGGCCATCCTGGTCGGCGCTCCAATGTTTCGTCCGCCAGATGCGGCGGATCGAGGATGCCGGCATCCCCTGCCTCGTCATCGGCGGCAACCACGA
>JACCSN010000135.1 GCA_013812985.1 Hyphomicrobiales bacterium
ACTTGAGCCGGAACTTGAGAGGTCTTGAATGGCGATAGCCCGCGCCCGGCGCTCCGTCCCCCGTATCGATTACTGGCCCGGTTTCGTCGATGCGCTGGCGACTCTCCTGCTGGTCTTCGTCTTTCTCCTGTCCATGTTCATCCTGGCGCAGTTCTTCCTCGGGCAGGAGGTGACGAACAAGGACACCGTGCTCGACCGGCTGAACAACCAGCTTGCCGAATTGACCGAGCTTCTGGCGCTTGAGAAGGCCGGCTCGCGCGACCTGTCCGAAACCCTGGCGTCCCTGCAGGACAATCTGTCGAGCACGGAGGGTCAGCGGGACCGGCTGCAGGCCCTCCTCGACAGCGAGGGCGCGGCTTCCGGCGCGGCGCAAGGCCAGATGGCGGTGCTGGAAGGCGAGCTCGACAGCCAGCAGCAGGTGAGCCAGCGGGCGCTTGCCCAGGTTGAGCTCCTCAACCAGCAGATCGCGGCGCTCCGTCGCCAGATCGGCGCGCTTGAGGAAGCCCTGGGCGCTTCGGAAAGCCGCGATCAGGAGAGCCAGACGCGCATCACCGACCTCGGCCGCCGGCTCAACGTGGCGCTGGCGCAGCGCGTGCAGGAACTGTCGCGCTATCGTTCCGATTTCTTCGGGCGGCTCCGCGAGATCCTGGCCGGGCGCTCCGACATCGAAGTGGTCGGCGACCGCTTCGTCCTGCCCGCCGCGGTGCTTTTTCCGTCGGCCAGCGACGAGATCAATGATTCCTTCCGCGGCGAGCTCGACAAGCTGGGCGACGCGATCCTGCAACTGGAGCAGCAGATCCCGCCGGAGATCAACTGGGTGATCCGCGTCGACGGCCACACCGACGCGAGGCCAACGCAGGAGGGCAGCCGTTTCCGCTCCAACTGGGACCTCTCGGCCGCCCGCGCCATCGCGGTGGTCCGCTACCTGATCTCGCGCGGCATCGACCCGCAGCACCTGGCGGCGGCCGGGTTCGGCGAATACCAGCCGCTTGATCCGGCCGACACCGCAGAGGCGCTGGCCCGCAACCGCCGCATCGAGCTGAAGCTCACCGAGCGGTGAGGGCGCGGTCGCATCGGAGGCGCCCGAGCGCCGGTGCGAATTCAGTCAAATGGCGGGTGGCGCGGTAGGTCTCCATTATCCCAAGCCTGGGACCGAACTGGATTTTGTTCGACGGCTCTGCTTCAGCTTCGCCTCAGTCAGGTTGAACGTTTACCCAGCGGAGGCGGCCTGTCATGCCAATCGAGCTTGAAGACGGCATTTTCCTCGCCGTCCAGAATGCCGCGCGGGACCGCTCCGTCCTCGACGTGCCAGGGATCTCGAAGCGACTCTCAAACAGGTTTCCGGATGCCGGCCTGACAAGAAAGACGATTGCCGACGAATTGATCCGGCGTGGAATCGAAGCGCGGGCCAATATCCTGATGGACAGCCGGGCTGGCTGAGTAGGTTCCCGGCGCCGGCGAACGTCTGTCGCCAAACGTCTCGGATCACGATACGGGCAGCTCCTCGAACGGAGCTGCCCTGCCACGCCCGAGGGAGCCGGGACGCGGTATTTTCGGAGAAGCCGAAGCGGCTTACATCTTCGGCATCAGAACCCGGTCGATCACGTGGATGACGCCGTTCGACTGGTTGACGTCCGCGATCGTCACCATGGCGGATTTGCCGCTCTCGTCGGTGATCACGAGCTGGTCTCCGTCCATCTGAGCCGTCAAGGCGTCGCCGCTCACCGTGGTCATGTTGACCGGGCCCTTCATCAGCTCGGCGCCGGACAGCTTCCCAGCCACCACATGGTAGGTGAGGACATGGGTCAGCATGTCCTTGCTCTCCGGCTTCAGAAGCGTGTCGACCGTGCCGGCCGGAAGGGCTTCGAAAGCGGCGTTGACGGGCGCGAAGACGGTGAACGGCCCGTCGCCCTGCAGCGTCTCGACGAGGTCCGCGGCCTTCACGGCGGCAACAAGCGTCGTGTGGTCCTTCGAATTGACGGCGTTCTCGACGATGTTCTTGTCGGCGTACATCGGCGCGCCGCCGACGGTGACGGGCTCCTGGGCGAAAGCCGGCGCGACGAAGCCGAAGCCGCCGACGCTGAGCGCGGTGGCCATCAAAGCGGTGCGGATCGTGGTGGAAAGCATCTTTGTCATTTTTGGTCTCCCTGCCGACCCCTTCTGGGGCGCATGCAGGGTCTACGGGGGGCGTCGCGGATTGGTTTTCGTCCCGACTTCACTTGCGCGTGAGCCGACCGCGAGCAGCCCGTTCTCAGCCGAAGCCTATGGCGTGCCGCGTCGCGCCCTCCTGCAATTGCAGCTCGGCGAAACGTGCGTAAAGTCCGCCGCGGGCGACAAGGCTCGCATGCCGGCCTTCCTCCACGATCCGGCCCTCATCCATCACGACGATCCGGTCGGCGCTCTTCACGGTCGCCAGGCGATGCGCGATGACGAGCGTGGTCCGGCCGGCCATCAGCGTCTCCAGCGCGGCCTGCACGGCCGTCTCGCTCTCCGCGTCGAGCGCGCTCGTCGCCTCGTCCAGGAGCAGGATCGGCGCGTCCTTCAGGACGGCGCGGGCAATGGCCACCCGCTGGCGCTGCCCGCCGGAAAGCGTGACGCCGCGCTCGCCGATCGCCGTGCCGTAGCCGTCCGGCAGCGCCGACAGGAATGCGTCGGCATGGGCGGCGCGGGCCGCCTGGCGCACGGCGGCCATGTCGGCGTCCCAATCGCCGACGCGGATGTTTTCCTCGGCGGAGAGCGCGAAGATCGTGGGATCCTGTGGGACGAGCGCCATCGCCCTGCGGAGCTCGATCGGGTCGGCGCGGCCAATATCGACCCCATCGACTTTGATCTCGCCCGATCGCGGATCGTAGAAACGCATCAGGAGCGCGAACAACGTCGATTTTCCCGCGCCGGAGGGGCCGACCAGCGCGACGTGCTCGCCGGGGCGCACGTGAAGCGTCACGCCATTCAGGACAGGCGGGCCCGTTTCCCGGTAGCTGAAGGAGACATTGTGAAAGGCGATCTCGCCGCGCGGCGGCGACGGCATTCGCACAGGATCCGAGGGCGCGGCGATCGCCGGCCTGGTCGCCAGCAACTCGGCGATGCGCTCGGTCGCGCCAGCCGCCTGGCTGACCTCCGCCCAGACCTGGCTGAGCTCCGCCAGCGCGCCGGCGGCGAAAATCGAATAGAGCACGAACTGCCCGAGCGTGCCCGGCGTCATCTCGCCGGACAAGACGGAATGCGCGCCCAGCCAGAGCACCGCGACGACGCTGCCGAAGACGAGGAAGATCGCGAAGGCGGTCAGCATCGCCCGCGTCGCCGTGGCGCTCCGGGCGGCCTTGCAGGCCGCTTCCACCTGCGCCGCGAACCGCCCGATCGCGCTGGTCTCCAGCGTGAACGCCTGGATGGTCCGCACGCCTCCGACCGCCTCGGCGGCAAAGGCGGAGGCGTCCCCCAGCCGGTCCTGGGCGAGGCGAGACTTCCGGCGGACGTTGCGGCCGAAGCCGACGATCGGCAGCACGATCAAAGGAATGACGAGAAGAATGAGGCCCGACAGCCGCGGGCTGGTGACGACCATCATGGTGGAGGCGCCAAAAAACAGCACGAGATTGCGCAGCGCGATGGAGGCGCTTGCTCCCACGGCGGATTTGATCTGGGTGGCGTCGGCGGTCAATCTGGAGACGATGTCGCCCGACCGCGCGCTGTCGAAAAAGGCGGGCGACAGCCTCATCAGGTGGGCGAAGACGTCGCGGCGGAGATCGGCGACGATGCGCTCGCCCAGTGTGGTGACCAGGTAAAAACGGGCTGCGCTCGCCAGGGCGAGAAAGCCTGCGAGCCCGATCAGCGCGACGAAGCTCCGGTTCACGAAGGCGGCGTCGGAATCGGAAAAGCCGACATCGATCATGGCGCGGATCGCCAGCGGCACGGCGAGCGTGGCGAGCGCGGCGGCGACCAGCGCGCCAACCGCCGCCAGCGCGCGGAGCCGATAGCGCTCCAGATAAGGGGCGAGCACGGCGAGGGCGCGGAGCCGCTGCGGCGGGGCGGCGCGGCTCGGGGTCAAGCGGGAGAGGAGAGCCATCGGGCGGAGAAGGACCAAAGATCGGCGCCGGGCGCAAGCGGAGCTGAAGTCACGGCCGCCGCCTTGATGCCGAGAAGGCGCTCCTGTATAGAGCCTCGGCAGCGGGCGTGCGAGCGGCCGACGTTTTTCCATGGCCGTCGACGCTTCCTCCTGAGGGGACCCTCCGGCCCGGCTCCAGAATCGAGACAAGACGATGAAGAAAGAGATCCATCCCGATTACCACACGATCAAGGTGGTGATGACCGACGGAACCGAATACATGACGCGGTCAACCTATGGCGCCGAGGGCGACACGCTGCATCTCGATATCGACCCGAAGACGCATCCGGCCTGGACCGGCGGCGGCCAGCGGCTCCTGGACCGCGGCGGCCGCCTGTCCCGCTTCAAGAACAAGTTCGATACATTCTTGGGGTCTTGATTCGAGCTCCGCGGACGCGCTGCGAGCGACGACCGGCGTGACTTGATGTCGCCGGGCTTCGACACGGAAAGCCAGCCGATGCGGTTGAAGGAAGTCGAGCGCCCTGACTTCGAAGAGGACCAGGACCTTTTCGAGTTTGCGAATCTTTACCCCCGAACCACGGGCTTGCCGCGCACGGTCTGGGTCAGCCCAAAACGCCTGGCGCGGCATGACGTGCGCGTGAAAGTCTCGATGGTCCCCGGCGACCGCGTGGACGCCGAGAACACCGCCATTGTCGGCGTGCGGCCCCTCCCTTCTTTGCTGCACGGCGAACTTCGTCCCGAAGACTTGATCGCCGTCGTCAGCTGGGTGAGCCTAAACGCTCCGGCGCTGATCGAATACTGGGACGGCGGGATTGATACCGTCGAGCTTGTGACCCGCCTTCAAAGGGTTTGACCGGTCGTCACCCCCCCGCCCGGAGCGCCTCGGCGAGACCCTTCAGCTGCATGGTCACCGGATTGGCTGCCGCGTCCGGCACGACATGGTCGAGGAGCGCGGCGTCGATGCGTTCCACCCGCTTCTGCAGGCTGAGCGAGCGCGAGACGAGCGCGCGGAAGCCTTCGGGCAGGTCGTCCCAGCCGAGGCCGTCGATCGCGGTTGAGGATCTCTCCAGGCGGATCTTCCGCTTCTCCTCACGCGCCCGGTCGGCGGTCATGTCGCCTTCGCGAACGGAGCGGTGCAGGAGCAGCCACGAGGCGAGCTGCATCAGCCGCGTGGTGAGGCGCATGGATTCAGTGGCGTAGACGATCGACGCCGGGCGGGGCAGCGCGCGCGCAGCGCCGCGGCCGGGCCCATCCAGATAGTCGGCCGTCTCCTCGACGAGCGTCATCCCGTCCTTGAACAGTGCTCGGAACGTGTCCGATTGCGCATAGGCGCGGCCGAAGGAGATCGGCTCCTTGCGATCGGTGCGGCGACGGGTGGGAATTTGGTCCAAGGGCAACTCTTTCCGCCTGACGAGGGGATACACAGTTGCGCGGAAACAGGGATCGCGCCCGCGCTCAAGGCCGGCACTGTTGCGCGGCGGAGCGGGCGCTTCAACCAAATCGTTACGAAATGGTGAAAAAAGAGCCGCTGAGGAGCGGCTCTGAGGGGGTAAACAGGGAGGCGTCAAACAGAGTGGGCAAGAGCCACTCGCGTCCATCGCTGGACGGGATCATTAACACCCCTAAAGGTTAACACACCGTAAACGCACCAGCTTACCTCGATTATTTTCTCAGGACCGAAAGAACGAGTCCGCGGCTCGCCGGCTCTTCTCCTTTGCCTCCAGGTCGCGCTCCAGCCGCGCGATCTCGGCACGGTAGATCTCGATGCGGGCGCGCAGCTCCTCGATGGACAGCGTATCGAGAATTTCGTCGGGCGAAGCGGCCACGGGCTTCTTCGGGCGATCGTCGTCGCGCATGCTCATGAACCATCCTCTGGGGAACCGCCCCGGCATTCGCGGCCAGCATAATGCGGTGCGCGGTTCATTGTCAGCGTCGGGAGTGTTAGGACCGTCGGCGGATGGCCTGGGCGCCTCCGGTGGAGATTCACATGGCGCAGCCGCGGATCATGAAGGCCGTTTCGATCTCAGAACCCGGCGGGCCGGACGTGCTTGTGGTGGAGGAGCGGCCGGTCCCTATTCCGGGCGACGAGGAGATTCTCGTCGCCGTCGCCGCGGCCGGGGTGAACCGGCCCGACGTGATGCAGCGGAAAGGTCATTATCCACCGCCTCCCGGCGCGCCCGACGTCCCCGGCCTGGAGATTTCGGGATTGGTGGCGCGAGTGGGCGGCGCGGTCTCGCGCTGGAAAACAGGCGACCCGATCGTCGCCCTCGTGCCGGGCGGCGGCTACGCCGAGTTCTGCACGGTGCACGAATCGACCGCCCTGCCGCTGCCTGAGCCGCTGACCCTTGTGGAAGGCGCCGGCATTCCGGAGACGACCTTCACGGTCTGGCACAACGTCTTTCAGCGAGGGCAGTTGCGGCCGGGCGAATGGCTGCTCGTCCATGGCGGGACCAGCGGCATCGGCACGACGGCCATCCAGCTCGCCAAGGCCTTCGGCGCGTTTGTCGCCACCACCGCGGGGTCCGACGATAAATGCCGGGCGGCGAAGCGGCTCGGCGCCGACGCGGCGATCAACTACCGCACGACCGACTTCGTCGGAGCGGTGCGCGAGGCGACCGGGGGTCGCGGGGCCGACGTGATCCTCGACATGGTGGGCGGCGATTATCTCGGACGTAACATCGATGCCGCCGCCGACGAGGGGCGCATCGTGCAGATCTCCACGCTCGGCGGCGCGGTGACGGAGGTGGATCTGCGAAAGATCATGGGCAAGCGCCTGACGCTCACCGGCTCGACGCTCCGCGCCCGGCCGGTCGCCTTCAAGGCGGAGCTGGCGCGCGTCATCGAGGAGGCGGTGTGGCCGATCATCGCCGGCGGCCGCTACAAGCCGGTGATCGACCGGCTGTTTTCCCTCCACGAAGTGGCCGAGGCGCACCGCCGGATCGACGGCGGGGAGCATATCGGCAAGATCATCCTGACGATGACGGATTAGGGCTGAAGCCTCGTCGCCATGGGATTGTGTCGCGGACCGAGGCCGGGAGAGCGCGTCACGTGCGCCGCCGACGCGCTCCCCACGACCGATCCAGAACTATTTGGCTGACCACTTGATCTGGAACTCGATCTCTTCCTCGCCTGCTTCGCGCTCGTGTTCGATGTTGTAGGTGGCGCGGACCGGCACGGATACCCTTTCACCGGCGATCTCGATTTCGAAGCGCTGGCCTTTCTCCAGGGAGTCCGCCAGGCGCCGAAGCTTTTGAATGAACTCAGGCAGAGGATAGTCCTTCTCGATATCTCTGTCGGATTTCATGTCCTCAGTCCTCTCCCGGATGTCGTTCGGTCGCCGCTTCGCCGTCACCGGACCGGCTATAATCAGTGGCTTGGATCACCGCCACCTTCATTTGATCGCCCGGCTCTCGCTTCATTGGCGCCATGGCCTTCAACGTGATCACGGTCACCACCGACAGCACAACGGCGATATCGTAGGCGCCCAGGCCGACCGCCGTGCCGATCGCGCCGGTCGCCCAAAGGCTGGCGGCGGTGGCAGTGCCGCGGACGGAATCCTTCAGCCTGAGGATCGCGCCACCGCCGATGAAGCCCATCCCGGTAATGAGCCCTTCGATGACGCGCGCCGTAGCTTCAGGCTCGCCTTGAAGAATGGTCTCGGCGGCTTGAATGAAGCCGCAGCTGGCGATGGCGACAAGCGGGAAGGTCCGCAGGCCCGCGCTCCGCTCTCCACGTTCCCGGTCCCAGCCGATGGGAAGCGCGAGCACGTAAGCGATCGCAAGAGCGATCACGTGAGGCACGATGTTGAACGTGCCGCTGGCGGCCATGGATTTCGGTGAGCATGAGAACTTGTCCGCCGAGGAACGGCGCCTGGTCAACCATTCGGCCGATCCGCGTCTCCGTCGCCGTATCGGCTTGGTTCGGGAGATCGACACAATCGCAAACTGACCAGGTTAGCCGCCATGGCTTTGCCTTGCTTCGACCCTCCGGGGCACCTATAAGGGAAGAATTCCCGTCATTCCCGACGACGAACACGGCTCTCCCGGCCGACGACCCGGGGGAGCGCCAAGGGAGAATCTTGCCGTGACGACAGCACCGCTCATGCCGAAAGCGACGGCCGTCTGGCTGGTCGACAGCACCTCGCTCACCTTCGACCAGATCGCCAGTTTCTGCCGGCTGCATCCGCTGGAGGTGAAAGCCATCGCCGATGGCGATTCGGCCCAGGGCATCAAGGGCATGGACCCGGTGCTCGCCGGCCAGCTGCAGCGCGAGGAGATCGTCAAGGCGGAAGCCGATCCGAGCTATCGCATGAAGGTTTCGGAGCCGAAGGTGCGGGTGCCGGAGGTGAAGCGCCGCGGGCCCCGCTACACGCCCGTCTCCAAGCGCCAGGACCGGCCGAACGCCATCCTCTGGCTGGTCAGGAACCACGCCGAGCTCAAGGACGCCCAGATCATGCGGCTCGTCGGCACCACCAAGCCGACCATCCAGGCGATCCGCGAGCGGACGCATTGGAACTC
>JACCSN010000220.1 GCA_013812985.1 Hyphomicrobiales bacterium
ACGCCCTCGCGCGTCCACGCCATCGCCATGAGCCGAAGCGTACCGTTGAAGTCGGGAACAGGAACGGACATGCGCGCCGCGCCGTCCTCTCCCACCGTCACCACGCCGGAATGGAAGGCGACCAGCGTCTCGGTCGGGGGTGGCCCTTCGAACTGCGCCAGGCCCCCGTCGCCGCCGGAGCGGACGATGCCGCGCACCCCCTGCATGCGGTCGATGAGCTGGCCGTAGAGGTCGCGTATCGCCATGCCGAGCCGGCGCTGGCCGAAATAATAGGCCTCCGGATCGGGGGTCTGGTAGCGCGTCAGATTGAGGATGCCGAGGTCGACCGCGGCCAGCGTGACGTAGGCTTCCGTGCCGGCGGGCAGGCCGGCCAAGGTCACGCCGACATCCATGAGCTGGCGCGGCCGCATTTCCGCCGGCGCCTCAAGCGCGACATTCAAGTCGCGGGCGCCCGGGTCGACTCCGGCCCAGGCGAGCCCGACCGCCCGCGCCGGCATGCGGCGGGCCTCAAGGTCCATCGGCCGGTAAAGGAACGCCGTGACATAGGCGCCCGGCCCCCATTCGCGGGTGACCGGGAGATCGACATCGACCGCGCCGCCGGTCAGCTCGACCGATTGCGTGGTGACCAGCCGGTCGTCGACCACCATGACGAGGGCGACGCCGTCGAACCGGCTCTCCAGATGCACCCGCGCGGTGTCGCCAATCGCGTAACGCGGCTTGTCGAGCGAAACCTTCAGCGCTTCCGGCGTGTCGAGCGCCTTCGCCTCCACGTACCAGCCCGCCTCGAAGTCGAAGCTCGCCGGCAGCGCGTTGGCCGCCGGGCTGGCGATCTCCAGCCGGTAGGTCCCCCATTCGACCGGGCCCTCGATGCGGGCCGGGCGGTCGGCCGCGATGTCGATCGCCCCGTTGGTGACGCGGCTCTTGGTCTCGACCGTCTCGTAATCCCAGCTGCCGTCGGCGCGAAACCATTGGAACCGAGTCTCGACCTTGTAGAGCGACCAGGCGACGCCCGCCTGCGCCACCCGCTCGCCATCGCGGCCGACGGCGATCGCCTCGAAGGCGGCCTGGCTGTTCTGGCCGGCGGAGCCTTCGAAGAGCGGCTTTACGCCAAGCCGGTCACGGGTCGGCAGCACCGGCAATGTGATGCTGCGTTCCACCGGCCGGTCGCCGCTGTCCAGCACGCGGACGTTGACGGTCGCCTCGAGCGGCCGGCTCGATCGCGAGATGTCCGGCAGCGCGATCCGCAGGACGGCGTTCCCGGCTTCATCGGTCGTCGCGCCCGCGAAAGGCTGCGCCGCCGTGTCGAACGGCTCGTCCTCCAGGCCGAAGACATAGCCCGGAAAAGCGGGCAGCTCGCGCGCCGGCTTCAACAGCGTCTCGCCCTCGATGGAAAGGGCCGAGGCGGGGGCGCCATAGAGGAAGCGCGCCGCCAGCGTGATTTCGACAGGCGCGGCCGCGTCCAAGGCCAGGCTGGCGGTTCGCAGATCGAAATCCAGTCGCTCGGGATCGAAATCCTCGACCAGGAACGTCGCTTCCGCCAGCGGCTCGGCCTTCACGTCGGCATAGGCGCCGATGCGCCAGGTCCCGCGCATGCCGTTGGCCGGGAGGTTCACCGGCAGGACGCTGCCGCCGAGCCCCTGATCGACGAGCGGCGCGCGGCTGTGCTCCACCCCGTCGGGGCGCGTCACGATCGCGGTGAGCGGCGCGCCGGGCACGGCATTGGCGGTAGCGTCGCGGACGAGCGCCGTCGCATGAACCGTCTCGCCGGCGCGGTAGATGCCGCGCTCGGTCGTCAGGAACACGTCGAGCGGCTTCGGCGGCTCGCGACCCTCCACGCCACGATCGGTCAGGTCCATCGGGGCGCGGGACAGGTCGAGGAAGCTGTAATCGCCCGCCGCCCCTTCTGCGACGAGCAGCCCGGGCGCCATGCCGCCCGTGCCACGCATCAGGCCGGGCGCGAAGCTCGCGAAGCCGAGCGCGTCGGTCCTCGCCTCGCCCAGCACCTCGTTGTTCACGGCGATCAGACGCAGCGCGACATCGCCCACCGGCCCCGCCGTGCCGAGCGAGCGCACCATGACATGGAGCCCGTCGTTACCGGAGAGCGTGGTGAGGCCGAGATCGGTGACGACGAACCATTGCGTCGCCTTGGGGCCCCAATCCTCGCCGCGGTTGATCGCCTGGGCGGTGAGCACATAGGCGCCCGGCTCGAGCCGATCCTCCAACGCGCCGACGGGAATGGCGGTGGTGATCTCGCGGTTTACCTCGCTCGACACGTCGACCGTGCCCTCCCAGACTTTGACGCCGGACTTGGCCTCGATC